>JAAXGO010000088.1 GCA_012267425.1 Rhodothermales bacterium | reverse complement strand
TTCATCGACGAGCTGCACACGATCGTGGGAGCCGGCGGCGCATCAGGGTCGCTGGACGCCTCAAACATATTCAAACCCGCACTCGCCCGCGGCGAAATCCAGTGCATCGGGGCTACGACACTGAACGAGTATCGCCAGTACATCGAAAAAGACGGCGCGCTTGACAGGCGGTTTCAGAAAATCATGGTGGATCCGTCAACACCTGAGGAGACGGTTGACATACTGTTTAAGATCAAAGACCGCTACGAAGAACACCACGGCGTTGCCTACACCGACGGAGCGGTGAAACTGGCCGTCCAACTCTCCGAACGCTACATCTCCGACCGATACTTGCCCGACAAGGCAATCGACGTCATTGACGAGGCGGGAGCCCGCGTTCACCTCGGCAACATTCGTGTCCCGCAGAAAATCCTGGATCTCGAAGACACGATCGAAACCGTCCGCGAGCACAAGAACCTCGTCGTCAAGAAGCAGCGATTCGAAGAAGCCGCAAGGCTGCGCGACCGTGAAAAAAAACTGCAAGCGCAACTCGCTGAGGCAAAGCGCGAGTGGGAAAGGAAAGCCGAAGGCACCATCCACACGGTAACGGTCAAAGATATCTCCGAAGTCGTGGCAATGATGACCGGCATCCCGGTCGACAGCATCTCCGAACCCGAGCAGAAAAAGCTGCTCGAAATGGAAACTGCACTCCGCAAAAAGGTCATCGGACAGGACGAACCGATCACGAAACTGTCGAAGGCTATTCGTCGCACCCGTGCCGGGCTGAAAGATCCGAACCGGCCAATTGGTTCGTTCATATTCCTAGGCCCCACCGGCGTCGGCAAAACGGAGCTCGCCAAAATTCTCACCGAGTACTTGTTCGACTCACTGGACGCACTCGTGCGCCTGGACATGAGCGAGTTCATGGAGAAGTTTTCGGTGAGCCGCCTCGTCGGTGCACCTCCCGGATACATCGGCTACGAGGAGGGTGGACAACTCACCGAAAAGGTGCGACGCAAGCCGTACAGTGTCGTACTCCTGGATGAAGTAGAGAAAGCGCATCCCGACGTATTCAACATCCTCCTCCAAGTACTCGACGACGGTATCCTCACGGACGGACTCGGACGCCGCGTGGATTTCAGGAATACGATCGTCATCATGACGAGCAACATCGGGGCACGAGATATCAAGAATCTCGGAAACGGAATCGGCTTCGCCCAAGCCGACCGGACGTTTGATTACCAGACCATGAAGAGCATGGTAGAAGACGCCCTCAGACGCGTTTTCAACCCTGAATTTCTCAATCGCGTCGATGACGTTATCGTGTTCCATGCCCTTGAGAAAGAACACATCTACGAAATCATCGATCTCATGGCCACGGATCTCTTTGCACGTGCCAAGAGACTGGGCATCACCATCGACATGCAACCGAGTGCAAAGGATTTTCTGGTCGAGCGAGGATATGATGCTAAGTTCGGTGCCCGACCTCTCAGGAGAGCCATTCAGAAATACATGGAAGACCCGATGGCCGAGGCCATATTGAGCCAGAGCCTGTCGGACGGAGACAGAATCGTCGTCCGTTACGATCCCGCGACGACGGATGGCACACTCATATTCGAAACGATTAAAAGTGCCACAGTGAGTGATTCCGAAAAATCAGCGGAGACTGCCGCGGAATAGGCCCGTCTCAAACGACAGGCGAGAGTTGCCGTTGAGCTCCGCCGCCGATTCGATTAGAGCTTTCGTACAAGGGCCCTGCTTCAGCTCCGCATGATTACGCGCATTTCAATTCTGGGCCTCGGACTCATCGGTGGATCGCTTGCCCTGGCCTGGAAGCGTGGACTGGGCAACATCGAATTGACTGGATACGATAGAGACGACGTCGCCGGCAAGGCAAAAAGCCGCGGGATAATCGACCGCGTTGCAGGCACCATTGCCGAGGCAGTGTCACGCGCCGATCTCGTGGTCTTGGCCACACCGCTCGCTGCCATGGAGGGCCTTCTTCTCGACATGGCACCTCACCTGCAACCCGGTGCACTGGTGACGGACGTCGGATCGGTAAAAATGCCTGTCATGGTAGCAGCTCGGAAGGCACTGCATCCCGACAATTGTTTCGTTGGCGGGCACCCCATGGCAGGATCGGAGCGTGGAGGACTCTCGAATGCCGACGCCTTCCTCTTCGAAAACGCGACATACGTGCTGTGCCCCGAGAACGGACAAGGCGTTCCAAGTGAGCTCACGGAAGCCGCCGAAGCCTCTGGAGGACGCGTTCTGATTATGGATGCTAAGCAACATGACACCATCGCCGCCCAAACGAGCCATCTGCCGCAGCTCTTGGCTACGATTCTCATGAATGTAGCCGCCAATCGCAGCGGAGATGACACTGCCTTCCTCCGCCTGGCAGCAGGAGGGTTCCGCGACATGACGAGGATCTCCAGCTCTCCTTTCGATGTGTGGGAGCCTATATTGCGCGCCAACGAGGGGCCGATCCTGGAGGCGCTACGGGCCTATTCCGACACCCTCGTAGACATCATGGGTGCCGTGGAGCGCGGGGACACGGATTTGCTACGCGTCTTCTTTGCGACTGCGCGGCGTGTACGAAGTACAATCCCCCGAGACATGAAAGGCTTCCTCTACCCCTTGGCCGATATGTACGTCTACGCAGAGGACCGCCCGGGAACACTCACCCACATCACGTCCACCCTGTTCGCAAACGGCATCAATATCAAGGACATCGAGCTGCTCAAGATTCGCGAAGGAACAGGCGGTGCTTTCCGAATCAGCCTGGTCGACGAAGCCACCGCCGAGGCTGCAGTAACCATACTGAAGAATGCCGGCTGCCGCGCCCACCGGCTGTAAACGAACGGTCACCCTCAAAAGACTGGGCATGACAGGATCCGCACTGAAGAGAACGCCTCTCTACGATCGCCACGTCGCGCTCGGCGCGCGTATGACCGAATTTGCCGGCTACGACATGCCCGTGCAGTACTCAGGTATCGTTGACGAGCACATGGCGGTACGTGAAGCGGCGGGACTATTCGACGTCAGCCACATGGGCGAGGTGTTCGTGCAGGGTCCCCACACCTTCGCCTTCGTCCAGAATCTTGTCACGAACGACATCTCCAGGCTCCACGACGGACGGGCGCTCTACACAGTGATGTGCCGCCCGAACGGCGGCATCATCGACGACCTTCTCGTCTACCGCCTGCGAGAAGATGCATACATGCTCGTCATCAACGCGTCAAACATCGAAAAGGATTTCGCATGGATGTGCGCCCATAACCCCATGGCGGCCAGTCTCCATAACACGTCGGAGTATATTGCACTCTTGGCGCTCCAGGGCCCACAGTCGATCGAGATCGCGCAGCGCATTACCGACCACGACCTGTCGGACATTAAGTATTACCATTTTCTCAGGCCCGCTCCCGGCTCGTTTCTCGGCTGCAACAAGGTCATTTTGTCTCGAACCGGCTACACAGGTGAAAAAGGGCTCGAGCTCTATGTAGAGGCCGAAAACGCAAAGAAGGTGTGGGATGCTCTCATGGAGGTGGAACCCCGACTTAAGCCCTGTGGCCTGGGAGCCCGCGACACACTGCGATTGGAAGCAGGTTTCTGCCTGTACGGAAACGAATTGAGCGAAGACACGAACCCGTATGAGGCTGGGCTGGGGTGGCTCACGAAGCCGGACAAAGGAGAATTCATCGGACGCAATGCCCTTCGTACATTGCGTGATAAAGAGGGGCGTCGCAAGCTGGTTGGTTTTGTCCTCGAAGGCCGCGGCATCCCCCGCCCAGGATATCAAATTGTGGATGACTGTGGACAGGTGATCGGCAACGTAACGAGTGGATCACAGTCACCGGTGCTCAAGAAAGGGATAGGGCTCGGATATGTCCAGAGTGACAAGACATACGCTACGCCCGGCGCCACCATTGCCGTCCAAATAAGAACGCGCACCGTACCGGCCCGCGTGGTAAAGCCCCCCTTTCATCGTCCGTAAATACAATCCCCGTGTACTCCGCTTGCCGAAACGGCTTGCAGAACGCCTCATTGTGTATATTTGTGGCGCAAATTCACCAGTAGAATCCAGCATGGCTGGCCCCGTTAAACCAAATCGAAGGCGCACGCCCAAGAAGGCCGCAAAAAAGAAAAAGTCCCGCGCTGCCACAAACCGAAAAAGGGAAATTCTGGGCGTCATCGTGATGGC
This sequence comes from Rhodothermales bacterium, assembly GCA_012267425.1. GTDB lineage: Bacteria > Bacteroidota > Rhodothermia > Rhodothermales > Bin80 > Plut-88865. The sequence continues at coordinate 9,816 of JAAXGO010000088.1, read as the reverse complement.
CCTTGCCCTATTGGTGTCGCTGGCCATCGTGACCTATGACACAGCCGACGACTCGCTGGCCGAACACCTTTCCTTCCGGGAAATCCTTGATCCCCTACCAGAGGAATCTGCGGAGAATGCGCTGGGACTTGTAGGAGCCGTCATGGCATGGTACCTCGTCCCTTCTTTTCTCGGCTATTCCGTGCTCCTGCTGACGGCGCTGCTCTTCGTCGTCGGTTACATCGTGTTCCGCAAGAAAAGCCTGCGCCTGATACCGTACGCGTCGGCGATGACGCTATTCTACACCGCCCTCCTTAGCATCGTCATTACCCGAATTGGTTTGGCCCTTGGTGTCGACTGGACCGTGTTCGGTGGAGCAGTAGGGACAACCTCTGCCACATGGCTACGCGAAGTATTTGGCACGCCCGGCTCGTTTGGGGTGCTCTTCGTTGTCGTCGTCATCTCGTTGATGCTCTTGATTGACCGCGACATACAGCGTTGGTTCGACCGTGTCGAATCAGGGGTTCGGAACATTGCCAATTGGCCCGCTGCCCTCAAGGCTACCTATAAGCAGCGCCTTGAACGGCACCGTACGGAACTTGAACGTGCAACGACGCCGTGGGAAGAGCGAAGCGACGACCCTTCGAAGCCTCCTCCTGCGCCACGATCCACTCGACGGGCTCCAAGCTCTCCACTCGAGACACTGGCCCTAACTCCCGAGAGAAACAGCGCAGAAACACCCGCTATTTCAACGCCGCCGGTGTCTAAAGAGAGTTCGACGATTGAGCTCAAGATAGTCGAGCCGGTCCACGTAGAGAAGACCGACAACATCGCACGCACCGAAGACGTACCGCGCGAAGCCGCAGCGTACCGATTTCCGGCAGTTGATCTTCTTGACGCTCCAGACGACGAGACGCTCCACATCGATTATGCGGAGCTTGAAGAAAACAAGCAAACGCTGCTCAACAAGCTCGCCGTCTACAAGATTGAGATCACCCATATCAATGCCGTCGTCGGGCCAACCGTCACTCTGTACGAATTGACCCCCGCCCCCGGAGTGAAGATCAGCAGGATCAAGGCTCTCGAGGACGATCTGGCGATGGCGACCGCAGCGCGTGGCATCAGGATGATCGCGCCCATTCCAAGCAAGTCAGTCGTTGGAGTCGAAATCCCGAACCGCGTGCGCGAGCTCGTGCGGCTCCACTCGATCATTGGAACTACGACGTTTCGTGACGCCGACATGCAGCTCCCGATCGCCTTGGGCAAGACGATCGAAGGCAAAGTGTTTCTCGATGATTTGGCGAACATGCCTCACCTGCTTATCGCCGGGGCGACAGGTTCAGGAAAATCCGTGGGGCTCAACACGCTGATAGCCGGTCTTCTGTACGCGTGCCATCCCTCGAATCTCAAATTCGTGATGGTAGACCCGAAGAAGATCGAACTGCAGCAGTACCGCGATCTCCACAATCACTATCTCGCCATTCCCGAAGGCAGCGACGACGCCATCGTCACGGAGGTATCCGACGCAATGGGCGTCCTCAAAGGCTGCGAGCGGGAAATGGAGCAGCGCTACACACTCCTACAAGATGCGCGCGTGCGCGGCATCAAGGACTACAACAAAGCCTTCGAAGCCGGAAGGCTCGACCCGAAAAAGAACCACCGGCACCTGCCCTACATCGTGGTCATCGTCGACGAACTGGCCGACCTCATGATGACGGCGGGGAAAGATATCGAAGCCCCCATCGCGCGCCTTGCACAGATGGCCCGCGCGGTTGGAATCCACCTGGTGCTCGCCACGCAGCGCCCGAGCGTGGACGTGATTACAGGGCTCATCAAAGCTAATTTTCCGTCGCGAGTCGCCTTCCAGGTCGCCTCGAAGATCGACGCCCGCACGATCCTGGATCAGAACGGCGCGGAACGCCTTGTCGGAAATGGTGACATGCTGTTCATGCAGGGAAGCCGTCTGGTGCGACTCCAGGGACCGTTCGTGTCCGTCGACGAAGTGGATCGCTTGGTGGAGTTCATAAGCTCGCAGCCCGGCAGTGGTCCGTATATGTTGCCAACCGCCGAGGAGCAGCCGAAGCACTCCGCAGGTGCGGCTGGACCAATGAACGACGACGAAACCGACGAACTCTTCGAGGAAGCGGCCCGGATCATCGTCCGCACCCAGCAGGGGTCGGTTTCACTATTACAGCGAAGATTGTCGGTGGGCTACACACGTGCCGCGCGCATCGTGGATCAACTAGAAGAGGCGAGAATCATCGGTCCCTTCGTCGGATCCAAGGCACGTGAAGTCCTTGTCGACAACGAAGTGGAGCTTAACTCCTTCCTTGCCTCGCGCGAGTGAGTGCAATGCGGGCAGATCACTCGTGACTACATCAACCGTAGCCCAATTTTCAAAAGAACCCGTGACTGAAAGCCCCTCTCCGCTTGTCGGCATCATAATGGGCAGCGACTCGGATCTCCCCGTGATGCGTAAAGCAGCCGACATTCTCCACGATTTTGATGTGCCGTTCGAGATCCGGGTCATGAGTGCACACCGAACACCGGACGCTGCCCATCGGTATGCTACGACGGCCCACCAACGCGGGCTCAAGGTGCTCATTGCAGGAGCGGGTGTGGCGGCACATTTGGGAGGGATCCTCGCCGCAAGCACGCCGCTTCCGGTCCTTGGCGTCCCGATACAATCCGGAGCCCTTCAGGGTCTCGACGCACTCCTCGCGACGGTGCAAATGCCAAGCGGCATCCCGGTCGGAACCCTTGCCATAAACGGCTCAAAGAACGCTGCCCTCCTCGCCATCCAGATCTTAGCAACCTCAGACAACGGTCTCCAGAAGCGCCTCCTCGCCTACAAGGCCGACATGGTCCGCCAGGTCGAAGCCAAGAATGCACGCGTGCAGTCCGAAATGGGCTTGTAAGTGCTCCCAGACGGTGACGGTCAAACACGGTGCGCGAGCGGAACTGTAGGCACTACGTTGTCCGACGACAGAACCAATGATACCTGCTCATTCTTCCAGAAACAGGTCCTGCTCTCGCTCGGCACTACGACCCGATATGTTGTCACGAACACGTAAAACGAGCGTGTAGAGGCCCATCTCCTGCTCACTCGCGTCAAGGATCTGGTACAGCGCCTCGTCGGCCTCCGTGCCGCTCCCCTCATAGCTGATGGCCACACCGTCGGCCCCGCCACCCAATACGGCATTGAAGAGGGCACGGATACCTTGCGCTTGGTCCTTGGGCGATAGGACAATTTCCACGTCATAGTCCGTCTTGCCGTCCGGTCCGGCTTCGAGGTTGTATATCTCGAAATACAGATAGATCGGCCACTGCGTCCCATAGACACTCCACGGAGCCGGTAGAATTGAAAGGCCGTCACGTACGACCTCGTTTGGGCCCAGCGGGCGCGAGTCGGGAGCCGTCTCCACACGGTACGCCAACATGATGCTACTAAGCGCGACTCTGTCGCCGGTAAAGTCGGGGACCTCGATCGAACGACGCTGCACGGCGACGGTCTGGCCGCTGGCCGTTTCGAATTCCACGGACACATTATGGTCTCCAGGCGGAGCCTGCATTTCCTGCGTATCCACCCAGAGGCTCTGCTCCTCGAATGCGACGACCTGATTCGTACGCAACCCGTAGATCGTCCGACGCCGCTCCACAAGAATGTCTCGCCGCTCATTGACGAGAAACATTCCAGTGTTGGCCGTCACCTCGATCAGCTCCTTAGAGTCGTCAAATTCGTTGAGCGGTATTCCGTAGTGAACGTAGAGATCGCTGGCTTCGTCCGTTCCTTTGAATGCGGTTACGAGAAACGGTAGCCCGATTTGCCGACCGGGCGCCTCATACTCGTATCGCTGCGGAGTCTTCCGGAAGGTCTCATTCGCCCGCAGGACATAATCATTCCGCCAACTGTTCACCTGCGTGGCACTGACTTCCGCCGGCGGGCTGTACATACGGTATTCACCGTTACGGAACGGATCCTCGAATACAAACCGGAAGGCGCCGTATTCCCAGATGTTGTAGGTGTTCATTTCCTCGAACGCCTCTCGTGCGGTCGAGAGCACCGCCCCGAACGAGGCGGTTCCAGTAAATGCCCGCCCACGGGAGGCAAGGCCTATATCGTCGGTACCTTCGATGGTCGACGCAATGGCCCCGACGAGGGTCTCGCGGGCCGAGAATACACCATCGGCCCTCGGCAACAACACGACGTCACTAAGCGGCGGACCATAGCGGATAAGAATCTGCCCACGCTCAGTGTCCCAGCCCCGTAAACCCAAATCAGGGCTGCCATAGAGTAGATCGGCGTACGTAAGCCGAAAGTAGTGCTCCAACTTCCGCTCGTTGTACGGCGTAAGGAATCGCGGATCCTGACTCGTCCAGAAGCGCGCGGCAAACGCGGTTGGGTCAGTTTGGTAGAGATCTTCCTCCTCCCGCGCCAGGAACAGATGCAGATCGTGGTATGCCTTGACCTCACCGTCAGTCATGTACTCGAACGCGGTCGAGAAAGCGTGATCTGCCGCGCTCATATCACCGAGACGGTAATTTGTAATGCCCAGGTACCGCCACAGGTCGGGATCTTCGGGAAAGAAGCGATACATTTCGTCGAGCATAGTGATTGCCTCTTCCCATTCTCCCTTCAGCGCAAAGATTTCCATCATCTCATCGTAGACAGGACGGCGCCGTGGATCGATTTCGAGCGCTTTCTGCAGGTGTCCGATTGCGCGGCGGTAGGCACGATCGGCGCGCTGTGCCAAGTCGACGACCGCCACTCCCTGATCCCTAAGGGTCTCCAAGTCGAACTGATCACCGAGAAACACCTGGTTCGGGTCAATCACGGCGGGGGATTCCAGGAAGGGTCCCTCCTGAAACTGCTGTTCGATGAGCTCGTCGATGGAAAAGCCTTCAAACTCTGGCCCCACCTGGGTGCCGCCTGTGGCGCCGGGTGTCTGCCTCGTTGTACCCAAGTACCCGAATGACAGCTTGGGCAGCATGATGGCGTTGCGGTAGCGCCAAAAGTCGCGAATGTTTACGAGCCCGAGCTCCTCGTGGGCAAAAGCATTGTCCGGATCGAGTTTCAGGATTTTTCGCGACAGCTCCAGCCGCCTGGCCTCCTTGATGCGCTCAGTGATGAAACTCCAAGCTTCAATCCGGTACTGCTGCAGCAACGCCACCATAAAGTCGACATTTTCCGGCTCCAACTCCATGGCGCTTTCGATCGCGCGCCTAGCTTTCCGGAGGTCCTGCAGTGGTGTCTCGAAATAGACCCGGGCGATGAGGAACTGCACTTCCGCATCGGTTGGGTCCTCCTGAGCCAAGTGCTCGAAGATGCTGGCCGCTTCCGCAAACCTCTCCTCACGAAAGGCCTGCTTTCCGTCCTCCAATGTTGCCGTTTGATACTGTGCCGAAGCCGTCGTGCAGACGACACAAAAAGTCGCCAGAGCGATCAAGATTCGCATGGCCCCGGTTTTGATTAAGCTAAAATAGTGGAAACGTAAAATGAGCCCGCCGGATTCACAGCGGCCAAAAAAGTGACGGGAATCGGAGAATCTGGTCAGTTACCGGTACCAGAAGCCGTCCGAGCCGACCCTACTTTTCGATCCGCATGTATCGGAGCTTTCCGACACGGAGGACGAATGGGGCCAATTTGTCCACGTCAACTTCCGTTCTCACGTCCGATACCTTCTGCCCGGCTATCGACACGGCCCGTTGCTGCACGAGTCTTCGCGCCTGTCCGTTCGATTGCGTCAGGCCTGCCTGCGTCATCAGATCAAGAAGCCCAAGCCGAGTTTTTTTCGGGCGAAACACCGGAATGTCGTCCGGATCTTCTTTCCGGATGACCGTCTTTTCGAAGTATGCCCGCGCTTCGCGCGCAGCGCCTTCGCCGTGATACATCTCGGTGATCGCAAGTGCTAGGTCGTGCTTCGCGTCTCGCGGATTCTCCCGGCAGTAAACCATAAGACTGGCGAGGTCGCGCGTGTTAGCGTCCGAAGCGAGTTCGAAATATCGAAAGATGAGATCGTCTGGTATCGACAGCAGTTTGCCGTACATGTCATTCGGCGCTTCGCGGATTCCCACGTAGTTGGAGAGGGATTTGGACATTTTCTCGACGCCGTCGAGCCCCTGCAGGATGGGCAGCAAGATGCACACTTGTTGTTCTTGGCCGACTGCTTTCTGGATGGAGCGTCCGACAAGCAAGTTGAATTTCTGATCAGTGCCGCCCAGCTCGATGTCGGCCTTGATGGCAACGGAATCCTGGGCCTGCGCCAACGGATAGAGCAATTCGTGGAGTCCGATCGGCTCGTCCGTCCGATACCGCGTGCCGAAGTCATCGCGGGCCAGCATCTGCGCGACCGTGTACTTACCTGCAAGCTCCACCACGTCGCGGAAGCTCATTTTTTCCAGCCACTCGGAGTTGTAAACGATTCTGGTACGATTTGCATCCAGAATGGCGGACGCCTGTTCCAAGTAGGACCTGCCGTTTTCACGCGTTTCCTCGAGCGACAGCGCGGGGCGCGTTTTTGAGCGTCCGCTTGCATCTCCGATCATGCCCGTAAAATCGCCGATGATTAAGACGGCCTGATGCCCCAGGTCCTGGAACTGCCGCAGCTTGCGGAGAACCACAGCGTGCCCGAGATGAAGATCCGGCCGGCTAGGATCACACCCCAGCTTGACGACCAGCGGTTCGCTGGTTCCGATACTGCGCTCCAATTTCGCTCGCAACCCGGCTTCCGGGATGATCTCTTCGACTCCGCGCCGGATGTGTAGGAGTTGTTCGTCGACGGTCGGAAACACGGTTCAATACTGCTTGAGTGTGCGGTTCAGACGGCGCTTCGTTTCACGATCGGCAATGTCTGCGCGCCTGTCGTAGAGCCGCTTGCCACGGGCGAGACCGATCTCAATTTTTGCGATGCCCTTCCGGAAATACAGCTTCAGCGGAATCACCGTAAACCCTTTCTGTTCCGTTGCCTTCTGCAGCCGCCGAATCTCGCGCGCGTGCACGAGGAGTTTGCGACGCCGCACCGGATCGTGGTTATTGTGGCTGCCGTGGGTATACGGCGAAATATGAGCATTAACAAGGAACAGCTCGCCGCCGTCGACCTTGCAATAGCTGTCAGAAAGGCTGGCGCGCCCGTCGCGCAACGCCTTGACTTCCGTACCCCTGAGAACCAGGCCGGCCTCCAACGTGTCGCTGATGCGGTACAACCGCCGGGCCCGGCGGTTCGTCGCTATGATGGAAATAGGATTCCCCATCGCTACCTCTAGCGCTGAAACGACTCGTACCAGTGTACATCCTCCGTGTCGGGTTGCTCGTACACCGTGAGATCGTGCACCTCGGGCGTGACATTGTAATACCAGAAGTACTCGCGCAGTTTCGTAAGACTGGCTACCGCAAGAGCGTCGAGCCGAAACCGCAGGTCCTCACGCCAGAACTTCCTGAGCACGCTCGCTACACCATCGGCGTGCGCGCGCACGAGAGCATTTTTTTCCGCTTCGATGACGAGAGACTCCAGCATGTCAACAGCTGCGGGCGTCGCTTCGGATGGGCGCATGACCCAGAGCGCCCATACCATGGGGTAGCCCGCGCACTCGAACCACTCCTGTCCGAGATCAAGTGCCTGGCCCTCCCACGCGGCTGCGGCGCGGCGCAAGAGCAGTCTGGCCTCGCATGAGCCACCAAGCTGAAAATCGGGCTCTATACCATAATGCTCCTTGAGCACGATCCGTGCCACTAGCGCTTCGAAATCCGACTCAGAAGGCAGGGCAATCGATGGTACATGGTGCAATCCGTTCGGAAGTGCAAGACGCGCGAACGGGTACGACCATGTAGACATGGCGACACCCGGCAGTACGCAGTAGGAGTCAGTGTTGCGAAGAACCTCGATCGTCGGCACGAGGGCGAGGTCCGCGTAGCCGTGCCTAAGCAGCCGTCCAGGCTGCCGAGCCAGTTCCACAGACAGATGGTCTGCCGCGGCGGCCCAACAATCCGCAGGCGGGATGTCCCAGAGCGCTACGTGCATGTGATTTTGATACGGCCCGCCGCGCTACCGCGTATCCCGCATCCGCTCCTTGATTCGAGCCGCCTTGCCACGCAGCTTGCGCAAATAGTAAAGCTTCGCCCGCCTCACGCGTCCTCGGCGCTTTATTTCGATGGTGGCAATCTTCGGCGAGTGATACGGGAAGACACGCTCCACGCCCACTCCGTTCGAAATCTTGCGCACCATGAAGCTCTTGCCGGGACCTTTGCCCCGGATAGAGATGACGACGCCCTGAAAGATTTGGATGCGTTCTTTCTGGCCTTCGACCACCCGCACGTGCACGGCAATGGTATCGCCGGGTACGAATGCGGGAAGTTCCTTGCCGCGAAACTGCGTCGCCTCGACAATCTTCATTAAATCGGCCGACATGGCGCCCTCCTAAAGTTCTGTTTTCCGTCACCCGTTCGGCTTGAGATCTGGTCGCCGCCGTCGTGTCTTTTCTTCGCGCTCGCGCTCGCGCCAGGCCGCAATGCGGCGGTGATCGCCTGAGCACAGTACTGCCGGTACGTCCATTCCCCTGAACCGTGCCGGTCGGGTATATAACGGCTCTCCCAACAACCCGTCCTGGAACGAATCAGCCAACGCTGAAGCCGCATCGCCGAGCACGCCGGGCAAAAGACGGACGATCGCATCAAGTAGAACCAACGCCGGCAGTTCGCCGCCCGATAGTACGTAATCTCCCACGGAAATCTCGCGAGTCACGAGAGAATCGCGCACCCGCTGATCCACACCCTTGTAATGCCCTGCTAAGAGCACGATCCTTCGCTTGAGCGACAGAGCATTCGCCGTACTCTGGTTGAAGACCTCGCCGTCCGGGCTCAGAAAGATCACCTCGTTGATCGGCTCTTCATCGTTCCCGCTTTCGGCCTTCAGCGATTCAATGCAGCCAAAAATCGGCTCCGGTTTCAGCACCATGCCGGCCGCTCCGCCGTATGCGTAGTCGTCAATCTGGCTGTGCCGACCTGGCGCGTATGCGCGCAGGTCGTGTATGCGGATATCCACTATGCTCTTTGCACGGCGTAGTACGGTAACGTCCAGGGACTGCCGTATAATGTCGGGCAACGCCGTAATGATATCGATGCGCACGGTTCTTTCAGTCCAACAGCCCGTCAATGGGGCTTAGCACCATTTGCGAGGCTGCCACGTCGACGTGTTTGATGAATGCGGGTACGGCGGGAATGAGTGCGTCTTGCCGGCCAGGCCGTTTTACCACATAGACGTTGCTGCCCGGCAGTTCGAGTACGTCGCGAACGGTGCCGATATTGGTGCCATCATCGGTCGACACGCTTAGACCGACGGTGTCATGCAGAAAAAATTCGCCGTCGGCTAACGGCGGCAAATCGCCAGCTAGCGCGAAAACGCTGCTCCCGGTGAGCGTACTTGCCGCCTCGACTGTTTCGACGCCTTCGAGCCTGACAAGAATCACAGTGCCTCGCCGCGTGCTATGCTCCCGCGCGGAGACCACGTTGTAGGACGTAGCTTCGAGAGCCGTCCGCCCCACGAATACCTCTTCCAGGTCGGCGAAGCGACCGGGGTCATCAGTTTCCGGAATCACCTTGCACTCGCCCCGTAGACCGTGTGGTTTTTGAACACGGCCCATCAGCAGGGCGTCCGTATTGTGCGTCATAGATCCGGCCCCCTACACCTCCGCGGCTACGCTAGATTCTGCCGCTTTGGCGGCTTCTGCAGCAGCAGCGATTGCAGCTTCTTCACGGGCCCTCTTCTCGGCGGCGGCCCTACGCCGTGCTTCTGCCAGCTTCGCTTCGCGTTTAGCAGCCTCTTCCGCTTCCGCCTCGAGCGC
>JAAXGO010000087.1 GCA_012267425.1 Rhodothermales bacterium | reverse complement strand
GCCGACTTGGCTGCCGCAGTATTGCTCGTGGACAAACCACAGGGGTGGACGTCATTCGACGTCGTTCGGAAGCTGCGCCGTCTCCTCAAAGTCCGCAAAATTGGCCATGCAGGGACGCTGGATCCCATGGCCACGGGCCTGCTTGTCTGCCTGGTCGGGCACGCCACCAAGAAGATGGAGCACTTCATGCACCTTCCCAAGGTGTACGAAGGGACGCTCCGGTTGGGTGAGGAAACACCGTCATATGACGCGGAAACTCCTGTTTGCCGCACGGCTCCTTGGGAGCACATAACCGACAATCATCTCCGCGCAATACGTCCTGCATTTCTGGGTGAGATAACGCAGATTCCGCCGATGTACTCTGCAATCAAGGTCGGAGGAGAGCGACTGTATAAGAAGGCTCGACGTGGTGAAACGGTCGAGCGTCGTCCGAACGTGGTGCGGATCGACCGTCTTGACGTTACTGCGCGCTCAGGAAGCAGCGTGCACTTTGAGGTGGAGTGCTCCAAGGGAACGTACATCCGCACCCTGGCTCACGATATCGGATATGCCCTCAAGACCGTGGCACATCTTACTTCTCTCAGGCGCTTGGCAATTGGGCCCTACAGTGTGGAAGAGGCTTGGCAGATCGACGCGCTCGAAGCGGCACTCTCCGCCGCCGATCTGCCCAAAGCTCAGCAGGCATGAGACGAGAAATATCGGCGGAAGGCATTGACCGCGATCCGATGTCGTGCGTGACGGTCGGCTCGTTTGATGGCATCCACCTGGGTCACCGTGAAATTCTCAGGTACCTGATCGACCGCTCCCGTGTACATGGCGGAAGTAGTACCGTCGTAAGTTTCGATCCGCATCCTCGCGACGTACTTACGGGCGTCGTGATGCCGCTGCTCACCACGATCGAAGAGCGCGCACGTGAGTTCGAGGCGCTCGGGCTTGACCGGTTCATTGTCCTTGAATTCACGCAGACCTTCGCCGAGATGACAGCGGAGCGCTTCGTAGAAGACATCCTCGTCAATACGATCGGCCTCAGGGAAATCGTCGTCGGACACGACCATCGATTCGGTAAGGACCGCCGTGGTGACGTGGCGCTGCTTAGGAAAATGGGGGCATCGCTCGGCTTTCTTGTGGATGTGATACCGGCACGCATGGTCGGCCAAAGCGTGGTGTCCTCCAGCACGATTCGTCGCCTCCTCGCGCAGTCAGGCAACGTGCGCGGCGCAGCCGCACTGCTGTCACGTCCCCATTCGATTACGGGAACTGTGATCCGGGGAGCGGGCAAAGGGCGGACACTGGGCTTTCCGACGGCCAACATACGCCTCAGCGAACCCCGTAAAGTCATCCCCTTAAGTGGCGTCTACGCCGTCCGCGTGCGCACGGGGGGCATAACCTATGGTGGCATGATGAATATCGGCGTTCGTCCCACGGTTATGACGTCAAAGACGCTCCACGTGGAGGCACATCTCTTCGATTTCGGAGGCGACCTGTACGGGCAGTCAGTCGAAGTGTGGTTCATTGAACGCCTTCGGGACGAACTCGCGTTTCCATCGCTCGAAGAGCTCCGTGCACAGCTTGTGCAGGACGAATTGCGCAGCCGTGCCCTTCTGGACTCGTAATGCAGCGGAACCTGACGATCACGGTTTCGTACTCACATACTTGATTCGGCTCGGCTTTGACCGACATGCGGGAATGGCCTCTTCCCTACGACACCGAAGCGGGACCGACATCGAAATGAGGCCAGCTAACCAATCTCATGATCACGACAGCGAAGAAACGGGAACTCATCGAGCGGTTCGGACAGAACGCGCAGGATACCGGCACCTCCGAAGTTCAGATTGCCATATTTTCGGCGCGCATCACCGAGTTGACACAGCATCTCAAGTCACATCCCAAGGACCACGCTACACGACGAGGTCTGCTCAAATTGGTTGGAAAGAGACGCCGGTTGCTGAATTATCTGATAAATACCGACATAGAGCGGTATCGGACGATTACGAAGAAGCTCGGCATACGCAAATAGCTCTTTGCCGAGAAGCTGCCGCGAAGCGGCGGCAAGAAGTTGTCGCGAGGAGAGGAAAAGAACGTTTACCATCTACGTACCATGTCACCTGACCCCACGTTTGCACACATTGAATTCGCACCCGGAAGGGTACTCACACTTGAAACCGGCCGACTGGCCAAACAGGCGGATGGAGCCGTCGTCGTTCGACTCGGAGATTCGATGGTTCTTTGTACTGCCGTCGTTTCCCAAAACGTAAAAGTCGATCAGAGCTTTTTTCCGCTTACTGTCGATTACCGCGAAAAATTTGCCTCTGGCGGCAAGATTCCCGGAGGATTCATCAAGAGGGAGGGACGCTCCAACGATAAGGAGATACTGACCTCACGCCTCGTGGACCGGGCCATTCGGCCGCTGTTTCCCGACGGATTCCGTAATGAAGTGCAACTGATCGGCTCGGTTATTTCGGCCGACGATAGCAACAACGGCGACATGCTGATAGGAGTCGGCGCCTCAGCGGCGCTACTTCTGTCCGGGGCGCCGTTCGACGGTCCGATTGCGGAGGTACGTATAGGCCGCATTGCTGGTGCGTTTGTTGTTAATCCGACGCTGCAGCAACTGGAGCAGAGTGATTTCAATCTTGTCGTGGCAGGCAAGATGGACGCCATCATGATGGTCGAAGGTGAAATGAAAGAGACGAGCGAAGAGGACATGGTCGAGGCCTTCGAAGTCGCACATGATGCTATAAAGGCCTTGTGTCAGGGCCAGCTCGATCTGGTCGAACAGTTTGGCGTGCCTGATCCACTGGAATACACGACAGCGGCGCCTCCCGAAGAACTCGTCGCAAAAATGACGACGCTTATCGGTGATCGGGTCGGGGCACATATCCGATCGCAGTACGACAAGAGCACATTTTATTCCGGCATCGCGGAGATTCATGAGGAGGCGGTTTCCGCGCTGTTGGACGTGCCCGGTGACGACGGCGAACCTGTGAGGCAGCCCCAGACCGAAGAGGGCTGGATGCAGGGAGATGTCGAGGCGGCCTGTCGAGTGGCCGAGAAAGAGATCATGCGCGAAATGGTCCTCTCCGAGGGACGCCGCTTGGACGGGCGAGGGCCTACTGAAGTCCGCGACATTTGGTGCGAGGTAGGCTATCTGCCACGCGTACATGGCTCGTCGATCTTCACGCGTGGCGAAACGCAGGTCATGGCGTCGGTCACGCTCGGTACGACACGCGACGTGCAGGCCGTTGATCAGGTGTTCAACCAGGAGGATAAGCGCTTCTTCTTGCATTACGAATTCCCCCCGTTCTGCACTGGCGAGGTGAAGTTCTTACGCGGTGCAAGCCGCCGTGAGATAGGTCACGGCTTCCTTGCTGAGCGTGCCCTCGAAGAGATGATGCCGCCGCCGGAAGATTTTCCGTACACGGTGCGCGTGAATGCCGACGTGCTGGAATCGAATGGTTCTTCCTCGATGGCAAGCATTTGCTCGGGCTCGCTTGCACTCATGGACGCCGGTATTCCGGTCCGCAAGGCCGTCGCCGGCGTGGCAATGGGCCTAATTAGTGACGGAGAGCGGACCGTCGTGTTGACCGACATCCTCGGCACCGAGGACCATCTGGGCGACATGGACTTCAAGCTCGCCGGAACACGTGACGGCGTTACTGCCTGCCAGATGGATATCAAGATCGGCGGGCTGTCGCGCGATGTGATGCTGAGCGCACTGTATCAGGCGCGTGACGCGAGGCATCACATTCTGGACATCATGGAAGACACGCTTGCCGCGCCCCGTGACGAAATGTCTTCGTATGCTCCGCGCCTGACGCAGATTACTATCGATTCCGATCTGATCGGAGCCATCATCGGACCCGGTGGCAAGGTGATCAAGGGCATCCAGGCAGAGACTGGCACCACGATAGATCTGGACGAGCGCGACGGGCTGGGCTATGTCACTATTGCGGCCACTGACCAGGAGAGTGCCCGAGCGGCAGTCGACATTATTCGTACCATCGCGACTGTTCCGGAAGTCGGTGACGAGTACGACGCGACGGTACGTGGTCTGAAGGATTTCGGGGCTATCGTGGAAGTGCTGCCGGGTAAGGAAGCGCTGCTTCATGTCTCCGAGATCAGCCATGAATACGTCGACAGGGTGGCAGACCATGTCCAGGTAGGCGACAAGGTCAAAGTCAAGCTTATCGAAATTCGCGACGGCGGCAAGCTGCGTGTAAGTCGCAAGGCCTTGCTTCCGAGGCCACCCGGTCGGCGCGGAGCGCCTGAGGGACGGGGGCGCGGACGGCCTCGTGATTCGAGAGGTCACCATCGGGGGCGTGATTCGCGCGGCAGGGGGAGACCCTATCGTGGCGGCCCACGGTAGATCCTGCACGTTTCAGTGTCGGCGCAGAAAGCGCGGTGTACGACAAGACCATACTTGCCGACGGAACGCGCGTCGTAACCGAGACGATACCGTCGGTCCGCTCGGTTGCCGTCGGTGTCTGGGTCCACGCCGGGAGCAGGCATGAAGATGCCGACCAGGCTGGCATCAGCCACCTGATCGAACACATGGTGTTTAAGGGAACCGTACGCCGCAGGACCCACCAGATTGCCCGACGACTCGAATCTGTGGGCGGCTATCTCAACGCGTTTACGAGTAAGGAGCATACCTGCTTCTACGCGCGGGCGCTGGATACGCATCTTAACCGGGCAATCGATACAGTCTTCGATCTCGTGCTGCAGCCCGTCTTTCCGGAGAAGGAGCTGGAAAAGGAAAAGGCGGTTATTCTCGAAGAGATCAAGATGTACGCGGATTCCCCTGAAGATGTCGTCTTCGATCGATTCGACCGCATTGTCTACTCGAATCACGCCCTAGGCAGACCGGTGACGGGGTTTCCGGAGACCGTTACTGCTCTCGGACGCGATGACCTTTGTGCCTATCTTGACAGCTACTACACACCAAACCGCCTGGTGCTGGCAGCTGCCGGCAACCTCACACACGACGCGGTGGTTCGCTACACCGAGAAAGCGCTTGAGGGCTCGACTCGCTTGAGTTCTGCGATACCTCAAACGGCGGTGGGGGACTACACGGCACAGGATCTTGTCGAAAGCCGTCCGATCCAACAGGCTCATCTAATTCTGGGCAGGCGTGGAATTCCGATCGACCATCCCATGCGGACGACGGTAAGTCTACTCAACACGATTCTGGGAGGAGGCATGTCCAGTCGGCTCAACCAGGGCATCCGGGAGAAGTATGGTAACTGCTACAATATCTTCTCCTTTCTAAATCTGTACTCCGACACCGGCGACGTGGGTGTGTATATCGGAACGGATCCGGCCTGGACTCCGAGAGCCCGGAAGCTGATATTACGCGAACTTGACCGCTTGGCGCAAAATAGTGTGAGTCCGCGTTCGCTGGAGCAGGCCAAAAGCCAGGTAAAGGGGCACATGGTGCTAGGGCTCGAAAGTACGAGCAATCGAATGCAGCGGATTGCAAGGCAGGAGCTTCTTTTCGGACGGTTCATTGCGCTCGATGAAGTGCTCGACGAACTGGACTACGTAACGACCGACAATATCCAGACGGCGGCCCAGATGCTTTACGAGCCGGAGGGCTGGTCAACGGTGCTGCTGTTGCCCCAAGACTGACTCTGCTTTTTCGATGAAAATCCTGGTCACGGGAGGTGCTGGGTTCATCGGCTCGCACGTCGCGGACGCGCTCATTTACGACGGGTGCGAGGTGCATGTGATAGATGATCTGTCGACGGGCTTCGAATGTAACATTCCGGCCGAGGCAGTATTCCACCGACTCGACATCCGAAGTGACGCTGCAGCGGATCTGTTCGCGAGGGAAGGCTTCGATGCGCTCGTACATCACGCTGCCCAGATGGATGTACGCAAGTCGGTTGCCGACCCGTGCTTCGACGCCGACGTCAATGTCCTCGGATTCCTTAACCTCCTCGAAGCCGGATCGAAGCACGGCCTTCGGAGAGTTATCTTCGCTTCTACGGGTGGCGCAATCTACGGCGAGCCGATCGCTGGTCCACAAACAGAAGATGATCCACTGCTACCGGTTTCGCCGTATGGTATTTCGAAGCTCGCAGCGGAAAAATACTTGGCCTTTTACGCGGCTCAGTACGGTATTGCGTCCGTGGCGCTTCGGTATGCTAACGTATACGGCCCTCGTCAAAATCCGCACGGGGAAGCGGGCGTAGTTGCGATTTTTGCACAGAGCCTGTTGGCAGGTAAGCAGCCGGTCATCCATGGAGACGGACTACAGACGCGCGATTACATTTTTGTCCGTGACGTAGCACGACTCAACGTCGCCGCCATACGATATGCAGGCTCTTTCGAGGCCGTCAATGCCGGAACACGCCGCGAGACGGATGTCGTGACGCTGTTTCGATTGCTGAAAACCCTTACCGGATCGGATGCTCGCGAGCTTCATGGGAGAGCGCAGCAGGGTGAGCAGCGTCGCAGCGTGCTGTGCGCAGAGAAAGCAGAGCGCCTTTTCGGATGGTGCGCAGAAGTTTCATTCGAAGACGGCCTCAGAGAGACAGTGCGCTGGTTTGCCAAGCGCACGTGATTGATACCCACGCTGATGTACCGCGTTCAGCTACAGGATTTCGAAGGACCGCTGGACCTACTTCTGTTTTTCATCAGGCGGGACGAAATCAACATTCTCGACATCCCCATCGCGCATATTGCCGACGAGTTCCTCGAGCATGTTCGTCGTCTTGAAACCGTTGATCTGGACGGGGTTGCCGATTTCATTTTGATGGCGGCCTTGCTCATCGAGATTAAGGTCAAGATGTTGCTCCCTCGCCCGGTGCTTGACGAGGAAGGAGAACAGGTCGATCCCCGGCAGGATTTGGTTGACCGCCTTGTCGAATACATGCGATACAAGGAAGTGGCGGAGGGTTTGACCGCGCTGCAAGACGAGCGAGCGAGTCTGTTTACCAGAGGCGATGCGTATGAGCTACCTGTCAAAGACGCCGACGACACTCCGTATGCCAACATGACACTGGGTGACCTGGTCATGGCTTTGGGCCGCGTGTTTTCCGAAATGGCGGAGGGTCCGAATCTGGTCGTAGAGACGCCTCGTGTGACGGTCGAAAAGCAGCGCGTCTTTATTCGAGACGCCCTCGAATGTCAACGAAGGGTGGCCTTTGCCGAATTGGTGCGGAACACCTCGAAGACGTTCGTGATAACGACGTTTTTGGCCGTTCTAGAAATGGCCCAACTTGGTGAGGTCTGGCTGACACTGATGCCGGAGGCGGATGATTTCTGGATAAAGCGGCTGAGTGCCGACAGTATTTCGCTGAACTAACGGAACACGAACTCCACGTAGGTGCATTCCGAAGAATCACCATTTACGGATCCCAACGGTATGGCGCGTGAGCTGGCGTCTGCCGTGGAGGCGCTTGTTTTCGCGGCTGACGAACCCGTTGAGGTGCGGCAGATCGCCAGCATTTTTTCCGAAATTTCTCAAGAGCCGTCGCCGTCGAAGAAATTGATCGAGGCAGCTGTCGACTTTCTCAATGCGGAGTACGAACGGGAGCGACGGGTTCTACGCATCCAGCGGTGGGCAGGCGGTTTCCGCATGACGACGATAAGCGCCGTTTCTCCATACCTGAAGGCATTCTTCCGCAGTGACCGGCGTCGCCGCTTGTCGCGGTCGCTCATGGAGACACTGGCCGTGCTGTGCTACAATCAGCCAGCTACCAAGCCGGAAATCGATTCTGTGCGGGGTGTTGATTCCGCCTACGCGCTACGAAGGCTCCTTAACTTTGGGCTTATCAGCGTACTGGGACGCAGCAAGTCTCTCGGCCGGCCGATTCTCTACGGTACCACGAAACGCTTTCTTGAGGAATTCGGTATCTCCGATCTCGATGAGCTTCCGAACCTGCGTGAGATTGGAGAGTTGGTGCAGGATTCTGCATTCAGTCACTCTCGAGCCGCGCTCTTTCTCCGTAAGGGACTCATCGAACACACACAAAAGGAAGAAGGCGGCAAATAGCACGGCACGGCCCTCTGCGTCGTGCCTTCGTCGTACATGGGCCGGCGAACGAGCAATAGGGGAGAGCCCGCTGCCATGGAGGCGGGCCGTTTGAACCGCTACATTGCACGTGCGGGCGTCTGCTCACGCCGTAAGGCAGACGGCTTGATCGACCGCGGCCTGGTAAAGGTCAACGGTGTCGTCGTAAAAAAGTACTGGACGCATGTATATGCCGGAGACATCGTCGAGGTCAACGGGCAGGTCATTTCTCCTCGCCGGTTTCAGTACGTGCTCATGAACAAGCCGACGGACACGATTACGACGACAGTGGATGATAGGGGTCGGCGGACGGTCCTGGATCTTGTGTCACTTGACGATAAAGCGGGGCTTTTTCCGGTTGGACGGCTGGACCGCAACACTACGGGTGTTCTTGTTTTGACGAGCGACGGCGATTTGGCTCACCGCCTTATGCATCCCCGCTGGGGCGTTGCCAAGCGCTACGTCGCCCGGACGAAGGCAGAGATTCCACCGGAGTTAATCACACGACTGTGCCAAGGAGTGGAACTCGACGACGGTCCGGCACGCGCGGACATGGCTGCATATCTGAATCGTTCAGACCGAAAAACGATCGGCATCGAAATCCACGAAGGACGCAACCGTCTGGTCAGACGAATGCTTGCGGCATGTGGATGCGAGGTTGAGAGTCTCGATCGCGTTTCGTTCGGGAATCTTACCGCCAAGGGCGTGCGCCGTGGCAAGTGGCGCAGATTGCAGCCGTGGGAAATCAATAAACTGCGTAGACTTGTTCATCTCACGTAAGCGCGATGGGGCACGACCGCATATCAGGCATCCTCGAACGCAAGATCAGGCACGAGGGACTGACGTACGACGACGTGCTCTTGGTGCCGGGGCACTCGAGCGTCATGCCGCGCGATGTGACCATTGCCACGCGGCTTACCAAACGGATCACGCTGAACCTCCCGCTCGTGTCTGCTGCAATGGACACAGTGACGGAATCGAAGATGGCAATCGCCATGGCGCGCGAGGGTGGAGTCGGTGTCTTGCACAAGAGCATGACAATTGAGCGACAGGCCGAGGAAGTGCGCCGCGTAAAGCGCTCCGAAAGCGGCATGATTTTGGACCCAATCACGCTCGGAGTCGCCGGTATCGTTGCGGACGCCCGTCAGATGATGGCCCGATTTTCGATCGGCGGCATCCCGGTTGTCGACGACGACTATCGACTAGTAGGCATCGTGACCAACCGCGACCTGCGTTTTCAGATGGACGGTGCGGCCCCGCTGCGCGGTATCATGACGAGCGAGGGTCTTGTAACCGCGCCGGTTGGTACAACGTTGGAGCAGGCCGAAAGAATACTTGAGACCCACAAAATCGAGAAGCTGCCCGTCGTGGACGAAGGCGGGTATCTCAAGGGACTCATCACGTTTAAGGACATAGAGAAAAAGCGCCGCCACCCGCTCGCGTGCAAGGATGAGCACGGACGGCTCAGGGTAGGGGCGGCAATCGGCGTGACAGGAGATCTCTTCGATCGTCTGGCCGCACTCATCGAGGCGAACGTAGATTTTGTGGTAGTGGACACGGCGCACGGGCACTCCAGTGGTGTAATCGCAACTGTCGAGCGTGTGAAGGCTGCTGCGGCTGGGGTGGACGTGGTTGCCGGAAACGTGGCCACGAAAGAGGGGACGAAGGCCCTCATTGATGCCGGTGCAGACGCGATCAAGACAGGAATCGGACCTGGCTCCATCTGCACGACGCGCGTGGTGGCAGGCGTCGGTGTTCCTCAGCTTACTGCTGTTATGGAATGTGCAGACGAAGCACGCCGGCACGACATTCCGGTGATTGCCGACGGTGGTATCAAACAGACGGGAGACATTGCAAAAGCACTTGCGGCAGGTGCCCACAGCGCCATGATCGGCAGTCTTTTCGCAGCCGTCGAGGAGAGTCCAGGCGAGACGGTCATTTACGAGGGGAGAAAATTCAAGAGTTATCGAGGTATGGGCTCGGTTGCTGCCATGGAGTCGGGCAGTAAGGACCGTTACTTTCAGGACGCGGAGGACGACATCAAGAAGTTAGTACCCGAAGGTATCGAAGGCCGCGTGCCCTACAGTGGAGACCTGAGCGAAGTCGTCTACCAGATGGTCGGTGGCTTGCGGGCCGCCATGGGCTATTGTGGCTGTGCGACCGTCGATGAATTCTATACAAAGGCGCAATTCGTGCGCATTACGTCTTCAGGCCTGCGTGAGAGCCACCCTCACAGCATCCACATCACGAAGGAAGCTCCGAACTATAGCTCGCGGTGGTAAGAAACTGTTCGCTATTTTGCGGGAAGGTCCGTACCATTGCCTGGCGCCCGGTTGTGCGGGTTGCAGATAGGCGTTCTTTACAAGTTGGGCAGCCACGAATTGGTCGCCGAGAGTGGGTACTGCTCGATGTGCTTCAGTGGGTGGGTTCCGTCTGTCTGTCAATGGAAGCTGCCGGGCAATTCACACGTCTCTGTGGCCGCACCTCCGTTTGTGGTCAAGCCATCGGTACCCGGAGGATAAGAAGACACCGATCCCTTCAAACCTGATCGTGCAACGACTATGAAATCCTGGAACGAGCACGTGCGTGTCACGTGGCAGTCATCTCCGATCACCAGCCTGCTTTTGGTCGCCCTCGTCGCTCTGATGGGCGCACAGTCTGCAGGTGCCCAGATTCACAGTGTGCAGGGGACCGTTCTCTCGGCAGCGGACAATACGCCGCTTGCTGGCGTCAACGTCATCGAGACCGGAACCCTCAACGGGACGTCGACCGACATAGACGGAACATTCACGATTGTCGTCGCGAGCGGAGACGCGTCTCTTTCGTTTTCGTTCATCGGTTACGTCACGCAAACGGTCGCGTTAGGAGGCGAAACCGCACTATCCGTTTCGCTTCTCGAAGACACGGCGCTTCTCGAGGAGGTAGTTGTGACCGCGGGTGGTATTGAGCGGAAAGAGCGCGCAGTTGGATACTCTGTAGGCGAAGTCAGCGGAGAAGAGCTGCGCGGAACGCGGGAAAACAACGTTGCCAACTCATTAGCTGGCAAGGTTGCGGGTGTGCTGGTCACGAAGCCGGCAACCGGTCCCGCAGGTTCGAGCCGTGTCATCATACGCGGCGCTTCTTCGCTCGGCGAAGACAGCCAGCCGCTCTATGTCGTTGACGGCATTCCGATCGACAACACGACGTTGGGATCGGCTGGTATGTGGGGCGGGTCGGACGGTGGAGACGGAATTTCGTCCATGAATCCGGACGACATCGAGAAAGTCACTGTTCTCAAGGGTCCCTCGGCTGCCGCCTTGTACGGCACGAGAGCGAAGAACGGCGTCATTCTGATTACGACGAAAAGAGCCACGCCTGGTCTAGGCCTCGGCGTGGAATTCAGCACTAATACGACGTTTGAAAACGTACTCGTTTACACGGACTGGCAATCAGAGTACGGTCAGGGGACGAGAGGGGAAGTTCCGTCGTCAGAGGAGGACGCACTGAACACCGCCGATTTCTCGTGGGGCGCGCCTCTTGGCGGCTCAAGCGTCGTCGCCTGGGACGGAACAATGCAGCAGTACGTAAAGGCAGCCGATCCTATCAAGTCATTTTACAATACCGGAGTCACCTCGACGAACAGCCTTGCGCTTACGACGGCAACACAGACATCATCGCTGCGGTTGGGGCTTTCGCATCTCGTCAACGAGGGTATCAGTCCCAATTCCGGTCTGAACCGTACGTCATTTTCGATGCGGGGTACCTCCCAGTTCGGCAGTCGCCTTAGTGCGGACGCAAAGCTCAATTTCGTACGGGAGGTGGTTAACAACCGTCCCCGCCTGTCTGACTCACCAGGCAACGCAAATTATTCCGTCTACCAGCTTGCACCCAACATTGACGTTCGTTCGATGAAGTGTCCCCCAGAGGAGCCTGCGTGTATGGAGCCAGGTACGGATATAGACGATACCGAGCTGCACCGCGGCCTGTTCGGTAGCATTTACATGCAAAATCCCTACTGGGCTGCCTACCAGTTTACGGCGGCTGACGAAGATCGTCGTATGATTGGCTTCGCATCGCTTACCTATGAGTTTGCTCCTTGGCTGAGCCTCATGGGGCGTTTCGGCGGCGATACGTACACTACGCGTCGGACCAACATTACGCCGTGGGGTACCGCGTACAGCACACTCGGTGGGCAGTCCGAGATCGAGTATCGGATTACTGAAATCAACACCGACTTCTTGCTGACGGCCAATCGTGAGCTGACTGACGCTATTGGACTCTACGCCAATGCGGGCGGTAACATTTTGTTTAGGGAGCGCGAAACCCTCACTTTAAGTGGTGGTGGCGGATTCAACGTACCGGGACTCGAAGTCGTTACCAATCAAAACACTCGTTCGCACGGGTACGGTTTGAGCGAGAAACAGATTAATTCGTTGTATGGCTCGGCGGAATTGTCGTACGACGACTTCTTCTTCTTAACGTTAACGGCGAGGAATGACTGGTCCTCCACTCTCCCGCTGAACAACAATTCGTACTTCTATCCGTCGATCAGCGCCAGCTTCGTCTTTTCGGATGCGTTGAGCTTGCCTGACTGGATCTCATTCGGCAAGATTCGAGCGTCGTGGGCCGAGGTTGGCGGCGATACGAATCCATACAGTCTTGCACTTACCTACAGTCTTCAGGGTAGCCATCTCGGACAGCCTCGAGGTGGCATAGCGCAGGGCCAAATTCCGCTGGCGGCCCTCAAGCCGTCGTCAAGTGTAGGCATCGAGGGGGGCATTGATCTCCGCATTCTTGACAACCGGTTCGGAGTGGACCTGACGTTCTACACGCAGTCTGCTACGGATCAGATTCTTTCCACGACTATTTCGAGTGCTTCCGGCTTCGGCAGTCAGGTAATCAACGCTGGCGAAATCAAGAATTCCGGTGTGGAGCTGCTCCTTACTACGACGCCGTACCGTGCTGGTGACTGGCAGTGGAACTTCGATGTGAACCTGTCCAAGAACCGTAACGAGGTAGTGGATCTGGTAGAGGGACAAACTTCTCTCGTGCTGTCGGAAAGCCGACACCGCGGGAACTTCGTTACGGCCGACGTCGGTGAGGCCTACGGCTCGATCAAGGGCCGCAAGTATCTGCGGCAGAACGTACCTGAAGGCGGGTCGGACTGCGATGCGACCGGGGCCATCGTGCACGACGCAGATGGCCTTCCGATGAGAACTTCAGATCTTTGCGTGATTGGTAACGGAACGCCTGACGTTCTAGGCGGAATCATAAACTCCGTTCGCTGGCGCAATGTATCGGTCAATCTATTATTGGACCTACGTTTCGGCGGAGACATTTTCTCGGTAACCAACAGTGCGGCCTATTCTAACGGATTGCACAAAAATACGCTACAGGGCCGCGACGTAGGATACATAGTTGGCCAAGGCGTCGATGTCGACGGCAATCCAAACGAGGTGGAGGCTGATCCGCAGGACTACTGGGGTCGGATCGGTGGAGGCTTCATCGGCGAGGAATTCGTGTATGATGCCAGTTTCGTGAAGGTGCGTGAGTTGCAGGTGAGTTACAGGCTTCCGACTCGGTTCATCGCAGCAACACCCATCAAGGTCGCTACACTGTCAGTTGTGGGCCGAAATTTGTGGCTGCTCCACAGTAACGTTGACAACATCGACCCCGAGTCAATTTTCAACAATACCCACCGGGGTATCGGGCTTGAGCACTCCGGCGTGCCGCACACGCGCAGTATCGGACTCAACATAAATGTCCGCCTCTGACGTGACGGTTTCAGACCAAACGACCTCGAGCTCAAAAACGACAAGACACATGAAAACCATCGTAAAAGGAACATCGATCGCAGCGGCGGCACTTTGCCTGATGCTGCTGTCATCCTGCGATGCCGGGTACGAAGAACTCAATGTCAACCCGACGCAGGCCAGCCAAGTCGACCCGAACTTCAAGCTGACCAACATTCAGGTCAACATTTCGGGACAGCGCTACGAAAACTGGCGAACGAATCTGATCTATAGCTCAGTCATGATTCAGCACTTCGCCACGCTGCCGACGTATTGGGCAGGAGACAAGTACGGTTATATCGGTTCCTACTCTGCAGCCATGTGGGATCGGTACTACCCGAATATTTCCAAGAACATGGAGGATCTTCTGTTGCAGACGAGTGAAGATCCAGAAGATGCCAATTTGCATGCCATCACGCAGATTATGCGGGTTGTCATGTACCATCGACTGACAGATCTGTACGGAGACGTGCCCTATACCGAGGCTGGGCGCGGATTCATCGATGGAATTACGCAGCCTGCGTACGACCAGCAGTCATTTATCTACAACGACATGTTGACCAGGCTCAGCGCGGCAGGCGCGGCGCTCAACCCGTCCGGCCGCTCGTACGGATCGGGAGACCTCATGTACGGGGGGGACGTGGAGAAGTGGAAGAAATTTGCTTACTCACTCATGCTCCGTCTCGGCATGCGCTTGGTAAAGGTGGATCCGAGTGCTGCGCAGAGCTGGACGCAGGAGGCCATTGCAGGCGGTACGATGACAAGTAATGACGACATAGCCTTCGTCCCGCACAACGACCCGTCAGGATGGCGCAACGGCAACGGGCAGGTGTTTACGGTTGACCGCAACCCGCGACTGTCCAAATTCTTCGTGGACTGGATGGTATCGCATGGTGACCCACGGCTGCACGTCTACGGCGTCGTGCCCGTTGCGGGAGCACCACCGGTCGGTATGCCCAATGGCAAGGTGGCTGGCGGCTCCGATGCGGACCATGGCATCGAGAACGATCCGAGCTGGATCTCGTGCGAATCTGGTGCCAGTCCGTGTGGCATGGACGTCTATATGCGGCCCAATCCTTACATCACAGGCCAGGACGACCCCATGTTCTTCATGACGTATGCCGAAGTCGAGTTGCTCAAGGCGGAAGCGGCCGTTCGTGGCTGGCATTCAGGTGACGCTGCAGCGCACTATGAAAATGGCGTGCGTGCGGCGATGGAGTACTTGGTGATGTACGATGCAGGGGCAGCTATTGCGTCCGATGCCATCGACGCATATCTGGCAGCGAATCCCTTTAATCCCTTTAACTCTGGCAACGCCATGGAACAGATAAACGAGCAAATCTGGGCCGCCACGCTGCTCAACGAATACGAGGGCTATGCCAACTGGCGGCGGACGGGGTATCCTGCATTAACGCCCGTCAATTATCCCGGCAACATCACCGGTGGTACCATTCCGCGCCGTCTTCGCTATCGGGAGGCGGAGCAGGTTGCCAATCCGGAGAATTACAGCGCTGCGGTGCTTAACCAGGGCCCCGACGAGCTGACCACCCGCATTTGGTGGGACGCCCAATAGCTTGTGCCTGTACGAAAATTCTCTAAGGCTTGAGTAAACAGAGAGATATATTATGCTTTAGAAGGTGAATCTGGGGCACTTGTGTC
>JAAXGO010000086.1 GCA_012267425.1 Rhodothermales bacterium | reverse complement strand
TGGCATAAACTACTCCTGGAGTTGACTCCGGGATTCGCCGAGAATGAACCTTGGCGGCTGGTCGTGGAGGATGTCGAAGCACCTGCATTCATGCAGTGTCCGGCACCGGACGGCCTGGCTGCTTACAAGAAGCGAAAGACTACTCCAGACGATCTCGATTTGCTCGTTACCTCGAAGAATCACGACGTTAAGACTGAGATTGCGTTTGGGGCAGAGCCTGATGACTGGATCTTTGCCCTGATTGACGTGCAGACGATGAGCGGCTTTGCAGGCTCTGGGAATTACGGCATTGCGCGTATGAACGGTGGATACTCGTCGCGGCCTTGCTTGGGGCTTGCACCGGCGGAAGGTGGAATTGGTGCACATTTAGTACACGATATCCGCTGCATGATCGATCGGCAGGATGAGCTGCTCCACAAATACTCGGATTACTTCGACCGCGAGCACGGAACGACTCTACTATGGCTGAAGCCGTGGGATGGAATGAGCTCGCTTAGCCTCAGCAATCTTCACCCGCACTGCATCGAGATTTGTCGGCGTATCCGCCTCGTGTGGCGGAACGACCGGATCGCCGCACTTACGTCCACCTCCAAGAAGCCTCGGATCGCTGCTAAAGATGCTAAAGGTAATGTCGGGGATCATTGGACCCCAGTTGCCCTTGATGGTAAGGCTCTCTCTATATCTCGCGTGGGGTTCCGCTACGACCGATTGGCGAAGTTAATTTTGGAACGTGGGGCGTACGAGCACCCGGCGGCCATGTTTATCAATGATGGGGATGTAAGAGCCGGTCGTGCATGGCGCTTGGTTGCCCGCGGTGTAGCGGCAGGTCAGGGGAAAACGGAAGGGTATCACGAGCGCTCGGACATCGAGTTCGGTCCGGCGGTCACGAAAACACTGTTGACGCTCGGCCCGCGCCGTGACCGCCTGGAAGATTTTGCCAAAGAACAACTCAAGGAGATCGAGAACGTGAGTAAGGCACTCAGGTTTGCGATTTCAATTGCTGCAAGCGGAGGGAAAGACGCTTCGAACCTCAGCAAGTCGGACAGGGAGAAGGCGCACCCGTACATGCGCCGACTGGATACCATAGCTGACAACTACTTTTTTGGTGCGTTGCAGGAACGGTTCGAGGCTTCAGATGAGGATAGGGAGAATGTCCAGCGAAGCTTCGTCAGGATGCTAATCATGCAAGCAAAAGACCTGCTTCAGGAGGCCGTCGACACGGTCCCCTGTACGAGAATCCAGCGATACCGGGCGCGAGCCAGGGCGATGAGCGCCTACTGGGGGCGTCTGCGGCGCTTCTTCAACTTGACAGAGATCTTGGGCAAGACGCGTCTGGAGGAACAAGATGTACCATAAAGTAAATCCGGCCCGGGTTGACATTACTACCCCGACCAAGACTGCGATCCCGCCACTCGCAGGGAAGGTCGACATTGATGCTACGATCTTCCGTCTGGCACGCGAGATTAGCCAGTTGGCGCCAGGTCCAGCCGCGTCATTGCGCCGAAATCCCATGGCTGGGTCAGGCACGGCGGCATTCTGGCAGCTTCTAGCTAGCTACCAAATTCCAACGCAAGGCAGGTATCTACGAGGGTGGGCTACCGTGATCCAGGCCATTGCCATCGCAACGCCGAAGGGCCGGGATCGAAACAAGCCATCGGCGCACAACGCCGCCAACCCGATGGGTAGCGCCCTACATGCTGCCGGGATTTCTCATCTGCGCCTGGCGCGTCTCCTTTCGGCTAGGGAGGATATGCGTCGCGAACTCGTCATCCGCACCTGCCGGCGTCTCGCGTCCAAGGACACGAGAGGATTCGATCTGCGCACCCTGGCGCGTTTCGTTCTTTACGAAGACAACGATTTGCACGCTCAAAAGATCGCACGCGACTTCTACACCGCTACTGTAAGAAAGCAAACTCACGTCGACTAAAGAGGATCCTGATGGCCAATACACGTTTTCTGCAGATCCACAGCCTGCACGGCTACCCTGCTGTGCTGCTCAACCGAGACGACTCCGGGCTCGCGAAGCGAGTCCGGTACGGTGGACACATGCGGACCCGCATTTCGTCGCAGTGTCTAAAGCGGCACTGGCGCGTTGCGGACAGTGCCCATGCCCTGACCGAAATCGACGGCGCTACAACGGCGATACGGTCTCGCGAGATCGTGTCCCGAAGGGTCATCGCGCCCTTGAGGGAAGCTGGCTTTTCCGGGGAGGTCGTGGACCACATCAATACGACCTTCCAGAAAGTGGTCTATGGAGATAAGGGCGACCAAAAGAGCAACCGGCAGCCGCTACTTATGGGGGTGCCGGAAATTCGCTTTCTGGCTAAAGAGGCCCGTCAATTTGCCGAGATGCCCCTGGACGATGCCAAGCGAGCACTGAAGGAGTGGACGAAGTCCTGCAAGCAGAACATGAAGGTGATGCGCCAGCAAACCCAGCTCCCCGGAGGCCTTGTGTCGGCGCTCTTCGGCCGCATGGTGACCGCGGATGTCGAAGCAAACATCGACGCGGCGATCCACGTCGCCCACGCATTCACGGTCCACACCGAGGAGAG
Organism: Rhodothermales bacterium; assembly: GCA_012267425.1. Taxonomy (GTDB): domain Bacteria; phylum Bacteroidota; class Rhodothermia; order Rhodothermales; family Bin80; genus Plut-88865. The sequence continues at coordinate 3,345 of JAAXGO010000086.1, read as the reverse complement.
CGAGAGCGACTACTTCACCGTCGTCGACGATTTGCGGCGAATCGAGGAGGATCCGGGGGCGGACCACATAGGAGAAGCCGAGCTCACGTGCGGGCTGTTCTACGGCTACACAGTGGTCGACCGCAAAATACTGATGGACAATCTTGCCGGCGACGCCGAATTAGGGGGTGAGGTATGCCGCCGGCTCGTCCATCTGATTGCTACTGTCTCGCCGGGCGCCAAGCTGGGGTCTACAGCCCCGTACACCTACGCCTGCTGGATGATGGTCGAGGCAGGTGATCATCAGCCGAGAAGCCTTGGCGAAGCTTTCCGAAAGCCGTGCGATTCCACTGCCGACGCTGCCGAAAAGGCAGCCGCTGAGCATCTGGCCAAGCTCGATGCCTCATACGGATCCGGAGAAGCCAGGCGTGTTATGAGCCTGAACGGAGCCGCTATGCCCGGCGCGGAGCTGGTGTCCATCTCAGCGTTAGCCGACTGGGCAGGCCATGCAATGTGTAAGGGGGACGTGTAATGCGTTGGATGTTTCTTCGGTTCGAGGCTCCTCTCGCGTCGTTCGGAGGCGAGGCGATTGACGCACATGGTATTATTCGGGACTTCCCTGCACGGTCAATGGTCACCGGTCTTTTCGCGAATGCCCTAGGGTGGACTCGCCGGATGAGGTTCGAGCACCAAGGATTGCAAGAGCGCATTGTGTTTGGGGCCGTGCACGACTCGAACCCGGCAACCGCGCGGATGATTGATTATCAGACGGCACAATTGGGAGCGGGCGACAAGGCCTGGAGTACTCGGGGGTATCCCATCGGCAGGGCTGGAGGTAGCGGCACTTACAAAGGTGCCCATCAACGCTGGCGTCACTACCACTCTGACCTGCGCATGTCCATGGTTGTGCGCTTTGTCCCAGAATACCTGGAGCCAACCATGGACACCTTGGCCGCGGCGCTGGTACGGCCCGCCCGCCCACTGTTCATCGGACGAAAGGCATGCCTGCCAACCGGCATATTCTTTCACAGATGGATTGAGACTGACGACATCTGCGACGCATTGCGGGGTGTCATACCAGCTGGGAAGCAATGTGAGGCACAGTGGTCTATTTCTGAACGTGCGCAAGAATCGACATCCATCACCGATGAAAGGGATTGGATGAGCGGACTGCATGGCGGCGGGCGGCTCGTGTGTCGTGGCCGCTTGGACGGAACGGGGGTATATCGATGAAGACCACAATTGTGTATGTACCACTTGACTGGGTGGCGTTCTGCCGTTGGGCGGGTAACCGGAGACTGGTTCGGAGTGGCGTGTTTGATGAGGGCTTTGCCTTGCATGTCCTTCTTTCAGCAGTCTTCGGCAAGGCCGTGCTCCGGCCATACCGTCTCTACAGGCCCGCAAGGGCCCCCATCGCGAATCTATATGCGTATTCTGACTTGGACCATCATACACTCTGCGCCATGGCGAAGGCAGTAGCTCCGCCGGATTGCCTTCGTGTCCTTGAGCTCGCCGACCTAGCGACTAAGGAGATGCCCAAGCGGTTTCGCATGGGGCAGCGACTGGGCTTTGATATACGGGTCCGTCCGATTCGGCGCTTGGGTCAGAATCTGCGCGATTCACAATCGGGACGGGTGCTCCGAAAGGGAAGTGAGCATGACGCCTTTCGTCTGGAATTGCTGCATCGTTCACCCGATGGGTGGCGTGATCCACAGGCCGGAGCAGGACAGAACGGAATCTCCAGGCAATCCGTTTATACCAGTTGGCTCGATCAGAGGCTTGCCGGCGCGGCTAAAGTCGAGACGGAGAGCTGTCGGCTTGTGGACTTTCGTCGCTCGAGGGCATGGCGGGGAATCGGAAAAGGTTCGGAAGGGCCGGACGCCACGCTTCAAGGCGAGTGCGTAATACAGGATTCTGAGGCCTTTGCGATAAAGCTGCGTCAGGGCGTGGGTCGGCATCGGGCATACGGATATGGAATGCTGGTTCTCCGACCTCCCGGAACGGTTTCCCGCAGCTCGTAGCCCTAATGTTGTCTGGACGACTCGGCCTCGAAACCGCTCGCATTCCCCACGCGGATAGGTACGGGCTGCTTTGGCTTTCGCGAGGTGCTCTCACCGTCAGGGAAGGTACTCTTTCCTTCGAGAGAAACGGAGAGCCCGGCAAAAATGACTCACTCACACTGGGTCGATACACGATCCCGTTCCAAACCGTATCGATGATCTTACTGGGACCGGGATCAACAGTGAGCCACGACGCGCTGAGGCTCTTAGCGCGCCACGGAACGGCCCTCGCCGCAGTTGGAGAGGATGGTGTCCGCATGTACACGGCACCGCCCATTATTTCCGGGCGCTCTGGTCTTGCCCGTCAGCAGGCTCGTTGTTGGGCGGACCCCGAAAAGCGACTCATGATTGCTCGTCGCATGTATGCTTGGCGTTTGGGGGATGACCTGTCGCATCGTGATATAGCCGCACTTCGCGGTGTTGAGGGTGCGCGCATGAGGGAGACGTATCGCCTCGTCGCCAAGCAGATGGGAATCGATTGGTATGGTCGCCGATACGACCGCGCGTCTCCCAACGCTGCCGACCTGCCCAATCAAGCCTTGAACCATGCGTCCAGCGCGATGGAAGCTGCTGCAGCAATCGCGGTATCGGCCACCGCGACTATCCCTCAATTGGGATTCATTCACGAAGATCCGAGCCAGTCGTTCGTGCTCGACATAGCCGACTTATTTCGTGATTCGGTGTTGATTCCGTCGGCATTTCACGCCGCGAGTGAAGCCATCAAGAAGCCGCATGGAAATATTGAACGCCTCGCTAGACGCGAAACGGGGGCGGCACTTAGCCGACAAAAGACAGTCCCCAAGATGATCGCGAAGATCAAGGAACTCTTCGGGGACTCACAACGAATTTAATGGTCGTGTTTATGACCGTGGTAGTGACGCGCAGTGTGCAGGGCCGCTACCGCGGCTTCCTGGCATCAGCAATGTTGGAAGTATCTCCGGGAGTTTATGTGTCTCCTGATCTTTCCAAAGGTGTTCGTGAGAGGATCTGGTTGGTCTTGTTTCGATGGTACAGCTCTCTCGGATGCGGGAGCATTGTCATGATCTACAGGGACCGAAAGTCATCGGGCAACCTCCGGCTGCGTCATCTCGGAGACCCACCGAAAGAGGTGTGGGATGCGGATGGTGTCCTGCTCGTTAGGCGAATCCCGTCTGGTGAGCCAGATAAGCGCATGAATATCCAGCACGCCTTAGGTGACGAGGACCTTCTACTCTAGCATACTCTTTTACTGACTAGAGTTGAGAACAAACTGACCACTATACCGTTTACAAACGTAAAGTACAAGAGGCTCCCCCGCGTGGGCGGG
>JAAXGO010000004.1 GCA_012267425.1 Rhodothermales bacterium | reverse complement strand
CCGCAAGCTGGTCGAGATCAACACCGTCGAGGCGGTGCTGTCGCTGCCGGGCGGTGTGTTCAACCCGTATTCCGGCGTCAAGACTTCGGTGCTCGTTTTAAAAAAGGGCGGGGCCACCGAGCGCGTAATGTTCCTGCATGCCGATAACGACGGGTTCAAGCTCGACGCCAACCACGACCAGCCTATCGCCGAGGACGACCTGCCCGAGCTGACCTCGGCGTTCCATGATCGGGAAATGCGATGGACGGCGTGGCGAGACCGCGATCCAGACGCGAACTGGACGGAGAAATGGTGGTTCGCCGAGGCCGACGCCATCCGCGCCGCTGACTTCAACCTCAATGCCAACCGACACCGCCCGCAGAACCGGGCCAAGGTAGAGCATCGCGATCCGCTGGAAATCCTGGAGGAGTTGCGGGGTATCGAATCGGAGATTCTGGGGGAAATAGACGCGTTGGCCGAGGCCGTACGAGGAACGGTGGCAGAATGAACATGCCAATCGTTCCCCTCGGCGAACTTTGCGAAATGGATCGCCAAGGACTTCACCCAGACGACCCAATCGCTTCTGGCCTCCCCTTTGTGGGCGTCGAACATGTCGAATCCGAGAGCGGCGCCTTCAACTTCAATAACGGTTCACGTGTCGGAAGCCAGAGGAGCACGACATTTCGCTTCGACGAGCGCCACGTCCTCTACTCAAAGCTCCGGCCTTACCTCAACAAGGTGGCTACTCCAGGATTTGCTGGCAGGTGTTCGACCGAGTTGGTTCCACTCCTCCCGCGAGATGGGGTTGACCGCGAGTTCATTGCATATCTGCTGCGACGAAAAAAGACTGTCGACTACGTCATGTCATTGGTAACGGGTGCGCGGATGCCGCGGACCGATATGAAGGCGCTGATGACACTACCAGTGCCCCTTCCGCCACTCGACGAGCAGCGGTGGATCGTCGGCATCCTGAACCGGGCGGCGAGGATCGAGCGGCTAAGGAAACGAGCGGTGGATCGGTTGCGGGAATTCGTTCCGGCGCTGTTTCTCAAGATGTTCGGGGATCCTGTTGAGAACCCGATGAGATGGGACGTAACAGAACTGAGCACACTAGGCAGTCTTGATCGGGGTCGCTCGCGGCATCGCCCCAGAAACGCGCTTGAGCTCTATGGTGGACCTTATCCGTTTGTACAAACTGGCGACGTATCCAACTCAGATGGGTTGGTTCGGATTGCATCGCAGACGTATTCCGAGATCGGTCTTCGCCAGAGCAGACTCTGGCCAGCGGGTACGTTGTGCATCACAATAGCGGCCAACATCAGTAAGACTGGTATTTTGTCGTTTGACGCGTGCTTCCCAGACAGCATCGTTGGCTTTACGCCTAACGCGTCGATCACCGCCGAATACGTCCAGTCAGCGCTCGACCTTATGCAGACACGCATTGAGGAGACAGCGCCAATGTCTGCCCAGCGTAATATCAATCTGCGAACTCTAAGAGAGCTTCGTATTCCCGTGCCGAATCTTTCACAGCAACAGCGATTCGTGAAGATTGTCGGATCCACACGCGCCATTTCTGCCCTTGGAGCCGCTAGCTTACCTGTCGCGGTCAATTTGACCGGTTTTCTTGCGTCCCGCTTTTTCGTAGCACGAGCATGACCGACATCTTGGACACCAAGCGGCGAAGCGAGATGATGGCTCGGATTCCTGGCTGCGACACGGCCCCGGAACTAGCGGTACGCTGGGTTGCGCACAGGATGGGACAGCGATTTCGACTACACCGAAGGGACTTGCCCGGGCGTTCCGATCTGGTATTCCCGAAACATCGACTAGTCGTGTTCGTCCACGGTTGTTTCTGGCATTCCCACGAGGGCTGCCGGAAACCCTCCACCCCCAAGTCTAGGGCTGTCTTCTGGATCGAACAGCTCGCGGCCAACGTTGACCGCGACGTGCGCCAAGAAGCCGCCTTGAAGGCACTCGGCTGGCGGGTCCGCGTCATCTGGCAGTGCGAAACGAAGGACGAAGCAGCAGTAGAACGGCGGCTTGCTGCGATGACCAAGTGTGAAAGGACTGCCGCAGATTAGGAGAACGGTTTGAATCAGCGAACACAAGCCATCATGGTGACCCGGTGACGGTTCGGGTATACGATTTTTTCTCCGGTTGTGGTGGCGCAAGCTGCGGGTTGCGTGCTGCCGGCATGGAAATTACGTTCGGCTTGGACCACGATGCGGACGCCAAGGCTAGTTTCGAAGCCAACTTCCCTGATGCCTACTTCGAGTCTGCAGACATTCGGGATATGAGTGTAGATGCGGTCCGGCGCAGGATGGAGTCGGAACAACCGAATCCCGTGGTGTTCACCGGTTGTGCGCCGTGTCAGCCCTTTACCAAGCAAAACACGCAACGGCCGGGGCTGGATCACGATGATCGCGTGCCGTTGCTTGCCCGCTTCGCAAGTATTGTGGAAGGTTGCCGACCTGATCTTGTTTTCGTGGAGAACGTTCCGGGGCTTCAGAAGCTGGATAGCGACAGTCAACCTTTCGGCGGTTTTCTGAGCCGACTTCACTCGGCAGGCTACAGCGTGGACTATCGCGCTGTCCGACTATCTAGGTACGGTATACCGCAGAGCCGCCGACGGCTAGTCTTGGTGGCGAGCCGTCATGGCGCGATCCGTCTACCGCAAGAGACAAACGGGCCGGGAACGCCTAACGAACGATACACGACCGTTCGGGATTGGATTTCCCATCTTCCGCCGATTGGCGCAGGTGAGGATCATGGAGAGGTGCCGAATCACGTTGCGGCGAATCTTTCGGCACGCAATCTGGAGCGCGTTAAGGCGACCCCGGAAGGTGGCGGTCACCGCGACTGGCCAGACCACCTTCGGCTTGAATGCCATAAGGATTTTTCGGGGTATACCGATGTCTATGGCCGGATGTCTTGGGACGCTCCCGCCTCTGGACTGACCACCCGGTGCGTAAGCTACTCGAACGGGCGCTTTGGCCATCCTGAACAGGACCGCGCCATCAGCATTCGAGAGGCCGCTTGTTTGCAGACATTCCCGGAGGATTTCGTATTCGAGGGAAGCGTGACTTCTATGGCCAAGCAGATCGGAAACGCGGTTCCAGTCCGTCTGGCGACGCTGATCGGTCAGCGATTCATCGAGCACTTGGAGGATGTGGGGAGGCTGTCCTGATGGCGACCTTCAAGACCCGCGCCCGCACGCTCGACATGCTCGGGAGGCAGCAGATCGCCGGAATTCCCACGGCTATCAGCGAGTTGTTCAAGAACGCGCACGATGCCTACGCCGATCACGTCGAGATCGACTACTACCGCTCGGACAATCTGTTCGTACTTCGAGACGATGGCATCGGGATGAGCCATGCGGACTTCGTGATGCGGTGGCTGACTATCGGCACGGAGAGCAAGTTCGATTCCACAGGTACTCCGCCCCGAGACCCGGACAAGAAACGACGTCCAATGCTCGGCGAGAAGGGAATCGGACGGCTCGCGATCGCTACCATCGGTCCACAACTTCTGGTGCTCACGCGTCCGAAGACCGATGGCCGGGACGCGGACCTCACGGCTGCATTCTTGAATTGGGGCATATTCGCGTGGCCGGGGATCGACCTGGAAGAAATCGACATCCCCCTACGGTCATTCCTGGCTGGCACGCTGCCTTCTGCACACGAAGTTAACGAGATGGTGGAGGAGTTTCGCGCGAATGCCGAAAAGATCGGACGCAGGATCGAGAAGCGGTTGGTGCAAGACCTTGTGGAGGAATTGAGCCAATTCGATGTGGATCCGCAGGATATCCATTCCTACCTGCGCGACCCGTCGCTCACTGGGGAGGGTTGCGGAACGCACTTCATCATCAAGCCGGCTTCGGCGTTACTGGCGGACGACATTGACGGCGACCCGACAGCTAGCAAGGTCGCTGCGTTGAAGAAGGCGACGCCCTTGAAGAAAGCACTACTCGGGTTCAGCAACACCATGAAGCCAGAATCTGGCAGCGTGATCCACACTGCGTTCCGCGATCACAAGTCGGACGAAGTGGCGGACGACCTGATTGGCGAGAAAGAATTCTTCACTCCAGAGGAATTCCAGAATGCGGATCATCGGATTAGCGGCAAGTTCGACGAGTTCGGTCAGTTCCAGGGAGAGATTTCAATCTATGGGGAGACAACACCCGATCATGTGATCGCTTGGAGCGGCGGGCGCGGCACACCGACGAATTGCGGCCCGTTCTCGATCGACTTCGCGGCCTTCGAGGGCGAAAGCAGGCATTCGACGATTCCCTACGACGAACACGCGAGATTGGCCCTCAAGACCGAACAGATGGGAGGGCTGTACATATACCGAAACGGGATTCGAGTACTGCCTTATGGCGACACCGATTACGATTGGTTGGATATCGAGTTCAGAAGAACGAAGAGCGCCTACTACTATTATTTTTCGCATCGAAAGATGTTTGGATCGGTAGAGATCGACGCGGACTCGAACAAGGATCTACGTGAGAAGGCGGGTCGGGAAGGATTTCAAGAGAACAAAGCGTATCGTCAATTCAGATCGATACTCCAGAATTTTTTTCTTCAGATCGCGGCGGACTTTTTCAGAGCCGAAGGCGTGCATGCCGAGACCTTCGATCTGAGAAAGACCGAGCTATCCAGAGAAGACGCAGCGAGAAAGAAGCGCAGAAGGCAGGTTTCGCAGAGGAAGAGAAAATTCGAAGCGCAACTGGGAGCCTTTTTTGACAAGCTGTCGAAGGGCGCACCTCAAGCGGAAGTTCTGGAATTGACCGAAGACGTTGCGGCGAAGTTGAAGTCAGTTTGTAGCATCAAAGATCCTCAAAGGGCCGCACACGAGGTCCTTGAGCTTGAGCGCCAAGCGCAGGCGGACATCAGGGATATTGAGACTTGCTATCGTGTATCACGTCCCCGCATTGGCCTGAGCAAGGCTACGCTGCGCGATTGGAGAGTGTACAACAACGAATTTGCTTCGCTTCAGGAAAAGGTGTTTGGACCGGCGCGTGACCTCGTTGAAGAAATTATCGGCGATGAGGCTCGGAAAGCGGAATTGTCGCTTGATCGCCGTATCCGAACGGAAGCGGTACTTGAGGACCTTGGGCGGGACGCCCGAAAGACTACAGGGAAATCAAGCCGGGCTGTGACGCATGAGGCGGACAAGGTCGCCTCGGAAGCGAGGGATGCAGCGCGTCGGTCGCTAAAGGCAGTCGAGTCGGAGCTGCGGGTCGTATTGAGTGAATTTCATCGGCTTGACCTTGCCGAAATGCCCGATGAGCTTTTCGTTGAGACCAGGAGTGCGTTGGAAACGAGAATCTTGACCATCACGGAGGAGCACAGTGCTTTGTTGCGTTCGGTTCTAGAACAACTTCAGGCCATAGATGTAACCGGAGAGTCGTCGGCGAGCGAACAGTTGGTGGCCATCGAACAACGCAATCTTCTGCTGGAAGAAGAAGCGGAGACCGATGCGCAATTGGCTCAGTTGGGAATGGCCATAGAAATCATCAATCACGAATTTTCAGCCACGATACGTTCTGTCCGAAACGGTTTGCGAAGATTGAAGGCATGGGCCGATGTCAACGAAGGTTTGGCAGATCTCTATGTCAGTATCCGAACGAGCTTCGATCATCTCGATGGATATCTGACACTGTTTACGCCGTTGCAACGTCGCCTTTACAGGAAGGCGGTGGAAATCTCCGGTTCCGAGATCCACGACTTTCTGGAGGAGTTGTTCCGGGCACGTTTGGCTCGTCATAATGTAACGTTAACGGCGACGAGGGCATTTGCCGTCGCCAAGATCGCCGGGTTTCCGTCGAGCTTCTATCCGGTTTTCGTGAACCTCTTGGACAACGCCATCTTCTGGCTGTCGCAGCAGAATCCGCGACAGGAAAGGAGGATTGAACTGGATGAGCGTAAAGGTACATGGATTGTCTCGGACACTGGACCGGGAGTCGATCTTCGCGACCGTGAAGCAATTTTCGAGTTCGGCTTCAGCAGAAAGCCGGGTGGTCGTGGAATGGGGCTGCACATCGGACGTGAAACACTCCGCCGGGTGGGGTTCGACTTGCGGTTGGTCGATGGAGAAGTAGGCGCCACGTTTGGCATCGTACCGATTGACGAGTCATAGGGAAGACGGATGGGAACGGAAGAAGAAAACGAAGACCGTAGCCGCCGGTTCGCGCGGCGTTTTCTCAAAACAGCCGTTGTGGTCGATGACAAGGCATACATGGCTTTGAATGGTGATGATGGTCCAAAGGCCGAGGTCGTGGCACCGGGTCGCCACGGGCGGATACCAGTTCAGAAAGACCAAAGTCCGGTTGGTGGAAAGTCGGCGCATGCCCTGAACGCACGATCCATAATGGATGCGTTCTCGTCACTTGGGGTGATCTGCGGAGTGGTCGGTCCGGCGCAATCAGAGATGGAAGCTGTGAGACAAGCCGACATCGTGGTCTTGGACTGGTTACTACAGGATGATAGTTCCAAATACACGCTGAAGTTGTTGGGCAGGTTACTGACCGAAGAAAGGGACCGAAACTCGCTCCGACTCGTGGCTATCTATACTGGTGAAGCACGTCTTGAGGATATCTATCAGACCGTGTTCGATGAATTGAAGAACAACGAACTTAATCCGAAGGACGAGGGAACCAAAACGACCATACCATATCGACACGGCAGGTTGGTGCTCTACGCAAAACCTGAAGTGTCTCTGGCACCGACGCTGAAAGACCGAAGCGTAGCGGAGGAGGAACTGCCGGGCAGGTTGTTGGGCGACTTTGCATCTATGACGGAAGGGCTGCTTCCTGGCATCGCGCTAACCTCGTTGACTGCGGTGCGAGAAGGCGAGCACAAAATCCTGGATCGATTCTGCGCTGATCTGGACCCAGCGTTTCTTACTCACATGGCCTGTCTCCCAGACCCTGAAGAAGCGGAGCGCCAGATTGTGGCCCATGTCGCCGAGGAGCTTCGCGGTCTCGCAGATGAGGCCGTTGCGGCGGAGTCTCCCGCAGGAAAGCACGCGGTGAAGCGTTGGATACGACGCGATGGGCGCGCCAACTTTGAATTCAGCGGTAAGAAACTCGATCTGGGAGAGACGGTCCAGTTGGCGACCTACGGTTTGGAGGCAACCAACGCGTTCTCGAAAAGCGCCAAGAAAAAGGCCTTTAAATTCCTCACCGCAGGCTTCGCCCACCCCGGGGTAGTTGCCCTTGACGAGCGATTAGCGTGGATGATGAGTTTCCGGACGGTGTACAACGCACCACCGCCGATATTGTGGTTGGGGTCCGTCGTAACGACGAAGGAAGATGGTGACGACAAGCATTTAATCTGCATGAGGCCCCGGTGTGACAGCCTCAGATTAAAAAAGAAGACATCGTTTATTTTTCTACCTTTGGTTGAACCTCAGAAGAAAACGAAAATACAACTCGTCGTAAAACTTGGCAGCGAATTTCACAGGTTGGGTATAAGACTCGAGTCTGCTTCATTGATTCTTCGGAGCTTCAATCCTTCGGAGGACAGGAGTGAGGTTGTTTCCACCAAGTGCGGATCCGATGGCGACTTCGAGTTCACGGACACCAGCGAAAGGAAATACACTTGGCGCGGTGAACTCACGGCGGAATACGCACAACGGATTGCGCACGAGTTTGCGACCACGCTGAGTCGTGTGGCTGTCGATGAGTCCGAATGGCTCAGGGGAATGTCAAGGATGGGATAAGCTACCACTTATCCGTTCAGTTACCGGTGGCGCCGAAGAATGGCCCGTTAACCGACTGCATTGCGACAAAATTCGCACGGATAAATCCAAGCCCGCTTCGATGTGCTTACAGAAAAGTTCGGTCTGATGAGAAGTGCCCTGATTCCGGTGTGGTGTAGCCGCACAAGGACAAGTTCAGCGTTCGTTATCCTGCACGAACAATGCAGACAAACAAGTCCACCCAATGCAATTCATAAGTAATGGCCCAGACATTCCGGATGCTCTGCTGCAGGCGCACGAAGAGGACCGCGCAGTGTTCTTCTGTGGAGCGGGCATTTCCTATCCCGCAGGATTGCCGGGTTTTAAGGGGTTGGTGGACGAGATTTATCGGCGGTTGGGTACAACGCGTACCGAGATTGAAGACGACGCCTATGAGCGCGATCATTTCGACAAAACCCTGGATTTGTTGGAGCGGCGAATACCCGGACAGAGAATCGCCGTTCGAAAGGCTTTGGTGGATGCCCTGCAACCCAAGCTGCGACGCTGCGGCGCTACCGATACACACACCGCGTTGCTCCGACTGGCCCGCAGCCGGGAAGGAATGTTACGGCTCGTTACCACCAATTTTGACCGGATCTTCGAGCACGCCGCCAGGCGAAGCAAGCAGTCGTACCATCCATATGCCGCACCTACCCTTCCCATTCCGAAGTCTAGCCGCTGGAACGGGCTCGTCCATTTGCACGGGCTGGTGCCTTCGAAACCGGACGAAAGTGCGCTGCAAAGACTTGTCGTTTCCAGCGGCGACTTTGGCTTGGCCTACCTGACCGAGCGATGGGCAGCACGCTTCGTCAGCGAACTGTTTCGCAACTATGTGGTGTGTTTTGTCGGGTATAGCATTAATGATCCGGTGTTGCGCTACTTAATGGATGCGCTCGCTGCCGACCGGATGTTGGGCGAAGCAACGCCGCAAGCCTACGCCCTGGGAGACTGCGAACCTGGTCAAGAAATGACCCAATCCATCGCGTGGAAGTCCAAGGGAGTCTTGCCGATCCTCTACGAAGTTCGTCCAGGCAGGAACCGCCATTCGGCGTTGCATCAGACATTGAAACTCTGGGCGGAAATCCACCGCAATGGAGTCTTCGGCAGGGAGCGAATCGTGGTTGAGCATGCACTGGCGCGACCCTCTGCAAGTACACAGCAGGATGACTTCGTAGGACGAATGCTCTGGGCGCTTTCGGACAAGTCGGGACTTCCGGCCAAGCGTTTCGCGGAGATTAATCCTGCACCGCCACTTGAATGGCTGATGGCGTTTTCCGAAAATCGCTTTCGTCACGCTGACTTGATCCGCTTCGGCATCTCTCCCCGACCGCCGATTGATGCTGACCTCCGGTTCAGTTTCATCAGTCGACCTGCGCCCTACAAACACGCTCCATGGATGGCACTCGGCGGAAGCAAATACGACACTGCTTGGGACGACGTGATGTATCACATCGCCCGCTGGCTGACACGACACCTCAACAATCCCCTGCTAATTCATTGGCTGCTGGAAAACGGAAGTCAGCTTCATGATCGATTGTCTGGGTTGATCGAATCCGAACTTGAATGTCATGACCGGTCGCACCGTGAGGGTAAAAGCGACGAATTGGACAAGATTCGCTCAAATTCACCCCATGCCATCCCCGACAAAGCGATGCGTGCACTTTGGCGTCTGATGTTGAGGGACCGCGTCAAATCATTACGAAGTGACCATGATCTTTATGGATGGATGGATCGCCTGAAGCGCGATGGCATGAGTGCGTCGCTGCGCATGGAGTTACGCGAATTCCTTTCGCCCATGATTGCCTTGAGAAAACCGTTCCGCTGGCCCGCTGAATCTGCGGAACCTGATTCATCCGAGCGTTTGAAACAAATTGTGGACTGGGAACTTGTACTTGCCACTGACCATGTCCACGCGGCCATTGGTGATGGAGCAAGTGAACATTGGCGAGGCGTGTTGCCGTCGCTGTTGGATGATTTCCAGCAATTGCTGCGTGACGCCTTGGACCTCTTGCGCGAACTAGGCGAGGCAGATGACCGCAAAGACGGCTCGTTTTGGGTTCTACCCTCAATCGGACCGCACTGGCAAAATCGGGGGTTTCGCGATTGGGTGACACTTATCGAGGTTCTGCGTGACGCTTGGCTGGCCGTTCAGGGAGATGATCCCGCGAGGGCAACTCGGATCGCCGAACGTTGGTTTGAGCTTCCGTATCCAACATTCAAGCGTCTCGCGTTCTTTGCCGCCAGTCACGACGGTTGCATTGATTCGTCGAAATGGGTTGACTGGTTGCTGTCCGATGCGTGTTGGTGGTTGTGGTCCGTGGATACACAACGCGAGGTCTTACGCCTCTTGGCACTACAAGGTCACTGCCTGTCTTCAGCTCAGAGTCCGCTCGAAAGCGCCATTCTGGATGGCCCTCCGCGTGACATGTATAGAGAAGATCTTGAGCCTGCACACTGGGAAGAAATTGTGGAACGCTCGGTGTGGTTGTGTCTGGCGAAACTGGACGCATCGAAGCTGGACTTGGGGAATGCCGCACGAAACCGCTTCGAAGCCTTGTCTTCAGCGAACCCTTCATGGAGGTTGCTTCCTCACGAGCGCGAGGAATTTTCGCATTGGATGAGCGGTACCGGAGACCCGGATTACGAAGAAAACCGGGAGGTCGAGATTGCACCTCGCAAGCGGCGCGACTTGGTTCGATGGCTAAGGACCTCCCCATCCCAGCGTCACCGGTTCGATGAGAACACTTGGCGCGATACTTGTCGTACTCGGTTCTTTCATTGTCTTTTTGCGTTGTGCGATTTGGCCGCAAAGGGCATTTGGCCGGTAACCCGCTGGCGAGAAGCATTACAGGTATGGAGCGAGCAAGGTTTGGTACAGCGGTCGTGGCGCTATGCTGCTCCGCTGTTAAATACCATGCCCGATGACATTTTGCGGGAGATCGCACGAGACGTCGCGTGGTGGCTAGACGCCACATCCAAATTCGTCGAACTACACGAAGAAATCCTGCTTGATTTGTGTCGGCGCATTCTAAATCTTCCTCTTGAACTTGGTTCTGACATGAATCAGGATGGCGAACCGACCCAACGCCCTATCATCGAAGCGATCAACCATCCGGTCGGTCTTGTTACTCAAGCGCTACTGTCTCTTTGGTTCAGGGGCGAACCGAACGACAACGACCGTCTACCTGCCGGCCTTGAGCCTCTCTTCACACAAATGTGCGACACGCAGGTAAGACGATTCCGACACAGTAGAGTACTGTTGGCCTCAAGGTTGATTGCGCTGTTTCGTGTAGATCGATCTTGGACCGAACAGAACCTATTGCCGCTTTTCCGGTGGACAGACTATCCGGTGGAAGCCCAACTGGTGTGGGAAGGTTTCCTCTGGTCTCCACGCCTTTTTCGGCCTTTGCTAGATGCCTTCAAGCCGCAGTTTCTTGAAGTGGCGAGCCACTACAACAATTTGGGTGAGTATGGTCGACAGTATGCTGCGTTGGTGACTTACGCAGCTCTGGAATGCAGGGACGAAGATGAGTTGATCGAGTTTCAGTCGGTGTTGAAGGCCCTGCCAGAGAAGGGATTGCAGGAAGTAGCAAGAACTCTCTCGCAGGCGCTCGAAAGCGCAGGTGCGCAACGCGAGGACTACTGGGCTAATCGCATCCAGCCTTTCTGGCAAAATATTTGGCCCAAGTCGCGTGATCTGGTTTCCGGTAGCATCGCGGAGTCGCTTGCAATAATGAGCATCGCGGCCGGAGAAAAGTTCCCTGTTGCTTTGGATTTGATCCACGATTGGCTCCAGCCGACCAAGCATCCCCACTATGTTGTCCACCGGCTGAAAGAAAGCGGTCTCAGCGCAAAATTCCCGTTTGACGCGCTAAGTTTGCTGGATACTGTCATCCAAGATCAGCCATGGCGGCCACCTGAATTAGGGCAGTGCCTAACGGCTA
This sequence comes from Rhodothermales bacterium, assembly GCA_012267425.1. Lineage (GTDB taxonomy): Bacteria > Bacteroidota > Rhodothermia > Rhodothermales > Bin80 > Plut-88865. The sequence continues at coordinate 3,309 of JAAXGO010000004.1, read as the reverse complement.
TTTCGCAGGCGACGCCGAATGTGCAATACGATCACCGCTACCAAAGACTAAGAGAGTATGCATCTTAAGATGTCAACTGTTTTGCGGTTTGGGTAGTCTGGAGAAAAACGTGAACGTAACATTTAGCCTTGCGACTGATGTGCACACAGATAGTCCTGTGCCAAGCGCGCCCAGTAAGTGGCGCCGAGCGTCAGTATGTTGTCGTTGAAGTCGTATCCCGGGTTATGAATCATGCAACCGCCTTCACCGTCGCCGTTGCCGATAAAGATGAAGCAGCCTGTGCTGGCGTCGAGCAGGTAGGCAAAGTCCTCGGAGACCATTACCGGGTCGGTCGCGGTTTCTACATTGGCCTGACCGACGGTGGTGGTCGCGGTTTTCAGGGCCAGCGCCGTGCTGTCGACTGCATTGATCACTGCGGGAGACCGTGTCTTGAACTCCACGTTGCCGCTCGCGCCGAGGCTTGCACAGATACCTTCCACCACCTCCACCAGGCGCCGGCACAACAGCGCCCGAACCGCCGGATCGAAGCTGCGAATGCCGCCGCCGAGACTGACCTCCGGCGGGATGACGTTGTCGGCATCGCCGCCGTGAATCCTGGTCACGCTGATGACCGCGCCTTTCAGCGGATCGACGTTGCGGCTGACGATGGTCTGCACAGCCGTGACGACCTGGGCGGCCGCAGCCACCGGATCGACGCCGTCGTGCGGCTTGGCGCCGTGGGCGCCCTGCCCCCTGATGCGGATGTCGAAGGTGTCCAGGGACGCCATCAACGGCCCCGCCCTGGTCGCAAACTGCCCGGCCGCCAGCCCGGGCCAGTTGTGCATGCCGAAGACGGCATCCACCGGGAAGCGCTTGAACAACCCTTCGTCCAGCATTCGCTTGGCGCCACCCGCGGCCTCTTCGCCGGGCTGGAAGATAAAGTGCACCGTGCCGGAGAATTCGCCGTGCTGGGCCAGATAGCGGGCCGCGCCCAGCAACATCGTGGTGTGGCCATCGTGACCGCAGGCGTGCATCTGGCCGGGATGTTGCGAACGGTGGGCGAACGTATTCGTTTCCTCCATCGGCAGGGCGTCCATGTCGGCGCGCAGGCCGACGGTCGGCCCACCACCCTTGGACAGCGTGCCCACCACACCCGTTTCGGCAATACCCCGATCGACATCGATGCCCCAACCCTGAAGACGCTCGGCCACAAGGTCGGCGGTTCTGTGCTCGCGATAGGCAAGTTCCGGATGGGCATGCAGGTCGCGCCGCCAGGCAATGAGTTCGGATTCGAAGGCGCGAATTTCGGGAATGATCCGCATCATGACGCTCCGCCGCGCTCCGCCCGGGCGATGCCTTCCCGCTCATCCAGTGGAATCAGCAACACCAGTCCCACCGCGAACATGACCAGCACCACCGAGACGCCCCAGCGCTGGGAACCCGTCCACTGGGTCAGCACCCCCAGCAGAAATGGCCCCAGAAAGGCCGTCAATTTGCCCGAGAACGCGAAGAAGCCATAGAACTCGTTCTCCTTTTGCCTCGGCACGAAACGGCCGATGAGCGAGCGGCTGGCCGCCTGGTTCGGTCCCAGGAAAATGCCCGTGATGACACCGGCCACCCACAGCCATAGCTTGTCCGTGGCCGCGATGGCCAGCACCGTGGCCAGTCCGAGGCCGACCAGGGAAATGACGATCGTCCGCTTGCCGCCGATCCGGTCGTCCAAGTGGCCCATGGCGAGCGCGCCGGCGCCTGCGGCAACGTTCAGCGCGATCCCGAAGATCAATACTTCCTGTAGCGTGAAGCCGAAAGATTCCGCCGCATAGATGCCGCCGAAGGCGATGACAGTGACCAGGCCGTTGTTGTAGAAGAAGCGCGCCACGAGCAGGCGCACGATCTGGCGGTAGCGGCGAATTTCGGCGAATGTGTCGCGCAACTGCCGCACGGCGTCACCGACCACGCGGCCGCGGTCCGACGCTGTGGAGCGGTCTTCCGGAACCCAGAGCAGGAACGGCAGCGCAAACAGGGCAAACCACGCCGCCGTGAGCAGATTGGTGGCGCGGATATTCTCGCCGGCTTCGGTGCCGAAACCGAACCACGGCACGTCCGGCTGAACGAGACCCACCAACGCCAGCAGCAGCGCCAGCAGCCCCCCGATGTAGCCCAGCGCCCAGCCATAGCCGGAAATGCGCCCGATGCGGCCGGGAGGGGAGATGTCCGGCAGAAAGGCGTTGTAGAAGACCGTGGCGAATTCGTATCCCAGGTTGGCGATGACCACGAGTACCAGGGCGGCGGCAATCTGCCCCGGCAGGACCTGGTAAAGTCCGGCCGTGGCCAATACGCATACCAGGGAAAACGCGAGCACAAACGCCTTGCGGAAACCGCCGCGGTCCGCCAGCGCGCCCAGCAGGGGCGAGCAAATCGCCGTGATCAGCGCCGTGACCGTGATGGCCCTTGACCACAGTGCGGTTCCGGTGATCGGATCGGGAGCGATGGCCTGGGTGAAGTAGGTCGCATAGACGAACGTGATGACCAGCGTCGTGAACGGAGAGTTGGCGAAATCGTAGAACGCCCAGGACCAGACGGCGCGGGGACCGTAAACCGGCTTCGGCGCACGGTTGCCCAGACCGTGCGCCTTACCGCTACCCTTCAGGACGCCACCCTTCATATGAGGGGCCGTTCACCGAAGCGCGCCAGCCACCGGGGCACGGCTTCGACGTTGTAGACGTGTTCCGGAACCTCGCCCTTGAGCGCTGACAGTGTCGCGTCCGTCGCCCAGGGAATGGCCGGCTGCAGCGCGCCGGGAAGATTCGAACTGACCATGTGGGGACTGAGCAGTACCTTGTCGCCCAAATCGAGAATCCGTGCGTTCCCTTCCGGCGGTTCCTCCGGAAGCACGTCCAGTGCGGCCGCTGCGATTCGGTCCGCCTCAAGCGCATCGCAGAGGGCGTCGAGGCTGACCACAGCGCCCCGCGACGTGTTGATGAGAACCGCCGTGGGCTTCATGGACGCGAGTTCTTCCGCGCCAATGAGATCCCGGGTTTCATCCGTCAGGGTGACATGCAGGGTGACCACATCCGAGTGCCGCAGCAGGGTCGGCAAATCCGTGCGCTCGACTCCCAGCCGTTCGAATCGGCTGTCCTCGACGTAGGGGTCGCATGCCAGCATCCGCACACGCCAGTTTGCCAGCAGTTCCGCCACTCGGGAGCCACAGCGGCCAAGACCGACGATACCGATGGTAAGGCCCGGATAGCCGTCGCCGCGTTGGCCGAGATACGTGCCCATGAGCGCGGAGTCTCGCCACCCGCCCGCCTTGACGTGACGGTCCCGTTC
>JAAXGO010000085.1 GCA_012267425.1 Rhodothermales bacterium | reverse complement strand
CGGCTCGGAGGCCGGAATGACGGCTGTAACACCGTGCCGCGCCGGCTTCAGTCAAGTTGACCCGGTTTTCGGCCAAGCCTTAGAATACGCCTCGCCGCATGCTTGATGCGCCGCAGACGGAGGCTTTCAGGTTGGTTAGGTCATGACGGACTACCGGGTTATCTCATCGGACTCCCACATCGTCGAGCCCAAGAATCTTTGGGCGGAGCGGATAGATGCTCGCTTCAAGGAACGGGGTCCTCGGCTGCTGCACGAGGACGGGCAGGACCAGTGGATATGCGACGGCCTGCGCTTCGGAGCCATCGGCATCAACCAGCAGGCCGGCCTGCGGTTCGAGAACCCGGAGGCGCTGACCACCGGCGGCAGCATGGAGACCGTCCCCTTGGGGGGCCTGGACCCCCACGAGCACGTCAAGGACATGGACGTGGACGGGGTGGCAGCTGGGCTGCTGTACCCGTCCCAGGGCCTGACCCTGTTCCGGGTGCCCGCCACCGACGTGCTGTCGGCGTCGTTTCGGGCCTACAACGACTACCTGGCCGAGTTCTGCCAGCCCTACCCGGACCGCCTGAAGGGCATCGCCATGATCAACCTGGACGCGGTGGCCGACGGGGTGGAGGAACTGCAGCGGGCGGCGGGCCTGGGCCTGGCCGGGGCGATGATATCGGTGAACCCCATACTGCCCTACTCCCACTCGGCCTACGACCCGTTCTGGGCGGCCGCCCAGGACCTGGACATGCCCCTGAGCCTGCATGTGGGCACGTCGCGCTGGAAGCCCGGCATGGACACCGGCGGCGTGGTGCTGCAGAACCCGGTGGACTTTCCCAACCGGGAGTACGACCCCCGGCAGTGCATCAACGGCATGACCTTCGCAGGGGTGTTCGAGCGCTACCCCAAGCTGAAGGTTGGGGTGGTGGAGTTCGAGGTGTCGTGGGCGCCCTATTTCATGAACCGTATGGACAACTTCTACCAGGAGCGGGCAGTGGGCGTGCAGGGCGCCAGGTTCAAGGACGACATGCTGCCCAGCGACTTCTTCCGCCGCAACGTCTTTTTGGGGTTCCAGGAGGACGCCCTGGGCATGCAGCTCCGGCATCACATCGGAGTGGAGAACCTGCTATGGGGGTCGGACTACCCCCATGCCGAGTCGACCTTTCCCAAGTCCCGGGAGATACTGGAGGAGATATTCAAGGATGTGCCGGGCGAGGAAAAGGCCCTTATCGCCGGGGAAAACACCGCCAGGCTGTACGGCTTCGACTAGGCCCTCTCAGGCCGCCGGTCAGCGCTGCCGGTAGCGGTTGACGATGGGCAGGCGGCGGTCTTTGCCGAAGGCCCGGGGCGTTATCTTGACCCCCGGCGGGGCCTGGCGGCGCTTGTACTCGTTGCGGTCCACTTTACGCAATATGTCCGCCACGAGATCGCGGTCGTAGTCGGCAGCTGAGACGATTTCGTGAAGATCTTGCTTGTGTTCGATGTAGCGATGCAGGATGTTGTCGAGTACCGCGTATGGCGGCAACGAGTCTTGGTCCATTTGGTTGGGCCGGAGCTCCGCCGACGGAGGTTTCGTGATCGTACTTGGTGATATTGGCCCGGGAGGAGCAAGGGAATTAATAAAATCCGCGAGTTTGTACACCTGCGTTTTGAGGACGTCTCCCAATACAGCCAGACCCCCGTTCATGTCACCGTACAGCGTGGCGTACCCGACGGCGAGTTCGCTTTTGTTACCTGTAGATAAGAGCAGGTAGCCGAACTTGTTCGACAATGCCATCAGGATCAGGCCGCGCATCCGAGCTTGGATGTTTTCCTCGGCCACTCCGGTATCCGTTCCCGAAAACGGCACGGCAAGTGCAGCCTCGACCGCCGCGATCGGTCCACGGATCGGAATCGTATCGAATGCGATTCCCAAGTTTTGCGCAAGGTCCGCCGAGTCCAGCACGGAGCCAGCCGACGAGTGTACGGACGGCATCGTGATGCCGAGTACACGGTCCGATCCTAGGGCACGTGCCGCGAGTGCGCACGTCACGGCTGAATCGATACCTCCAGACAGCCCGATGATCGCCTTCGTGAATGTGCCCGTCTTGTGGAAATAGTCACGGATACCCAAAACGAGTGCACTGTATAGACTGCTGATGGCATCTTCCGGAGCCACGGCCACGGTACCGACAGCTGCCTCGTCCCATATCGTGAGAGCCTCCTCGAACGCCGGAGCCTGTAAGCAGAGCTCTCCTCCCGGCCCGAAGACGCTACTGGAGCCATCGAAGATGAGTTGTGCGTTGGCTCCCACTTGGTTCGTGAACACGTACGGAATACCGTGAATGCGGCAGTTTTCTCGAATGAGCCACTCTCGTTGGGTGCGCTTTCCGACGGCGAACGGTGAGGCACATACGTTGATGAAAACCTCCGCCCCCTGCTGTGCCAATTCGTCGAGTGGGTCAATATGATAAAGGGGGAAATCAGACTGCGTCTTGGTCCAAAGATCTTCGCAGATGTGCAGTCCGAGCCTCCGCCCCCGCCACTCGACAATGCACTGTTCGGCTGCGGGCTCGAAGTGCCGCCGCTCGTCAAAGACGTCGTACGTCGGAAGCAGGGTCTTGTGGACTTCGGCAAGGAGCTTCCCGTCCTCATACAGGAATGCGGCATTGTACAGCGGCTTGCCCGTACGTGACGTATTCGGTGCTACACCACCGAGAATGAGTCCGATACCTGCAGGTACGTTGTTTGCCACCCAAGCCCGGGCCTCGCAGGCCTCGCGGACAAATGAGGCGTTTTCGAGGAGATCCAGCGGCGGATAGCCAACGATGCAAAGCTCCGGAAAAACGACCAAGTCGGCACCACGGGAACGGGCTTCAAAAGCCCGTAAAATGATCTTGTGGCTGTTGCCACGAAGGTCTCCGACCGTCGGATTAATCTGGGCAAGGGCGATCTTCAAACGTATCTACCGGTTGCTCGTTGTAAGCTCGGCGGCCATATTTGGTTCATGCCATACCTGTTTCGACCCCGAGGACCATGAACACCACACTCCGCTATTGTCTTGTTGCCGCACTCTTGTCGGCGCTGCCCGCGTACGCCCAGGAAACGCAGGTCGCGTTTCTTGACGTGACCGTCATTCCCATGGATACCGAGCGCATTCTGGGAGGCCAGACTGTTCTCATCGGCGGTGAGCGCATCACTGATGTTGGCTCTAACGCCGATATTGACGTACCGGACGGTGCCGTACGCATTGACGGTGCGGGCATGTACTTGCTTCCTGGCCTGGCTGAAATGCACGGCCATGTGCCACGTCCGGACGAACCCGCTCAGTACACGGAAGACGTACTGTTTCTGTTTGTCGCAAACGGCATCACAACAGTACGCGGCATGCTCGGTGCGCCCGGACAGCTCGGGTTGCGCGAGAAGGCAAACTCCGGCGAAATCGTGTCGCCAACACTCTATCTAGCCGGCCCGAGCTTCAGCGGCGGATCGATCAATTCACCGGAAGAGGCCGAAGCCCGAGTACACGCGCAAAAAGAGGAAGGATGGAATCTGCTCAAGATCCACCCAGGACTGTCGCTGGACGAATACGACGCGATGGCACGCGTCGCACACGAAGTAGGAATACGATTCGGTGGACACGTGCCCGCCGACGTGGGCTTGATGCATGCCATTGATAGTGGGCAGGAGACATTCGAACATATTGACGGATATGTCGAATACCTGGCGACAAAGAACCCGGACGCTGTCGACGAAGAAGCTCTCGCGCACGCGGTAGCCCGTACGATTGAAGCGGGTGCATGGGTGGTTCCGACGATGGCGCTATGGGAAGCGCTCTTCGGGACGATTGATATCGAGATGTTTAGATCGTATGACGAACTGAAGTACATGCCGAAGAGGGTGGTTGACAGCTGGTTTGCGCGGACCGAACGGCAGTTGAGCAATCCGAACTTTGACCGCGCTGCGTCTCTCAGACTAATCGAGCGCCGAATGGATGTCCTTCGAGCCCTTAACGAAGGGGGAGCACGTATCCTTATGGGAACGGATGCACCTCAGGTCTTCAGCGTACCGGGGTTTTCGCTTCACCGCGAACTTACCCGAATGGTGGATGCCGGGATGTCGCCGTACGCCATACTCGAGTCGGGTACGAAAAACGTGGGCGTTTATTTCGCGAATGAGGACACCTTCGGCCAGGTGGCGGTCGGGCATCGTGCCGACCTGATTCTTGTTGCAGCCAATCCGCTTGAAGATGTGTCGAACGTCAGGGACCTTCGCGGCGTGATGGTACGCGGCAGGTGGTACTCCCGTGCGGACCTCGACGAGCGCCTCATGCGAATCGAGGCCTCACACCGACGGTAGGGTCTGCTAGCAGGATTCTACTCAGTCGGTAGCCACAGTCGCTTGAGCCGGTACTGCACTCGGCGCGCGAAGACCGCGATATGTGCCGAGGCACAACGGGATGTGTACAAGCAGAATGGCTTGGTCACGCCAAAGAAAGAGAAACAAGACGATCAAGTCCCGGGCTGTAGCTGCATAAATACGCAGAGTCAGTAACAGATATACAGGTCAAGGCAAGAATCAGCGTGTCCCGGTGCGGCTTCTGTCGGTGACTCGCACAGAGTCTGCCATTTGCACCTGCGGCCGTCCGCGGCCTGTCTGGTATTTATACTCCTTGACAGCGGTCCGCCAGCGGTGCTGGATTGACACCGATTCAACCTCGTAAGGCGAGGCTGCCTATCGCGTTGAAGATCCGGCTTTGAGAATAGAGGTGGCTCCGGAGTATTGCTGGTAGCTGCATCGTTGCTCAGGCGGTGAAGTCACATCGTCAGGTAGGGTTTTTCTGTGTCGTGGATGCAGGGTCTCCTCAAAATCTTAATCCGTGGCATACATCGGCCGTATTGCATCGCAGCCTATCCCCACACCCAAGGGAGCCTCTCAGTCAGTACCTGCTTTCCGCGAAGTACGCAAAAGTGTGCGCGGAAGACGAATTTGGAATTAGCAACGTCTTTTTCGGCCTCAGACCGCAATTCGTGATGTTCTATAGTGCTTGCGCAAACTCAACAATGCTCGCAATCTGTAACGCATCCTGTAAAATTGGGCCACTACAAAAGACTCGCCCCGAAGTCTTCGCCAATCCCTTCCTGAAGATGGCCATGAATTGAAATAGAGAATTCGCCACGGCAACAAACGGAAGAGGTGCATACGGGTTGCGCCGGTCATCCGTGTCATGGGCGTGAGTATATTGTCGCTTGGTATCCACTAACATGCCCCGGAAACCGTGGTAACGCGTTTCCTTCACCTTGCGCTGCTCTTCGTTGCTGTTCCTGAGGTCGTACTGTCGCAGGACGTGTACGACTTGCTCAACCGGGGTGAATATCAGCAGGTGCGCCGCCAGTTGAGTGGAGTCCTTGACAGCGGTAATCGACCGACTTACAAGGAGATTTCCGCGTACTTCGACACATATCTGTTCACAGGAGAACTCGCCGCCGGCTTGCAGCGAGCGGATGCTCTGATGCGACGATGGCCGACGAATCCGGCAGTGGACTACAACCGAGGGCGCCTACTTAGCGCGGCGGGAAGGTACGAAGAGGCGGAGGATGCGCTCACAGCGGCGATACGGGCAAAGGGGGACTACTGGGAGGCCGGCATGGAGTTGGCGGATCTCTACGACGCCACCGGGCGCAGCGGGCAGGCAATGCGGATCTATGCCGTGCTTCGGAGCCGCTACAAGAGAGGCCTCTTCGAGACGGCGAGTGAATTGACGCTCGCTGGCCGGGCGGCAGCGGGGCTGAGAGAGTACCACGACGCCAACGAGGCGATTTCTACCGCGCTCAGGTTGCAGCCCGGCAACGTGGAGAACTTGAGCCGGCATGCGCAGCTGTTTCTTGCGACGTACGACGCGGCCGTTGCGGCGGAGATCTATGCCGAGGCCGTCACCATCAATCCAAACCGTGCGGATCTCTATGTCGGACTGGCACGGGCATCAGATAGCTTCAGTCGCAAGGAGGAGTTAGCCAAGCGAGCGATCGAGCGCGTTCCCAACAGTGTCGGCGCGAAATGTATCCTTGCAGGACTTCTCATTCTCGACGGCGATTATCCGGGCGCCCAGACGCTCTTGAAAAAAACAATTGCAGCCAATCCGTCCTCCATGGATGCCCTCGCGCACATGGCGGCCGTTCACATTCTGCGCGGAGACAGCACAGCGTTTGCGGCCTTGGAGCGCCGCGCGCTTGCAGTGAATCCGCGGGCGGCAGAATTTTATGTCACAGCTGGTGAGCTTTTGGCATTACGCTTCCGATACCACGAAAGCGTAGACGTGGCACGGAAAGCTGTCGCCGTGGATCCCTCGGATGCTGCGGCCAACGCAGCGCTGGGAACGGCCCTCATGCGGTTAGGGCGACCAGATGAAGCGCGCCGCTACCTCAGCCGAAGCTACGAGCGTGATGCGTTCAATCTGATCGTGGCAAATACGCTGAGTCTGATCGACAGCTACGACGAGTTCGAGACCCTCGAGAGCGAACATTTTCGCCTTCTCATTCACACGCAGGACAGTGGTGTGCTCGGAGAATTGATTCTGGACGTCGCAGAAGATTGCTACCGTTCATTGTCTGAGCGCTATCCATACGAGCCCAAGGGAAAGATCTTGCTCGAAGCGTACAATGACGCCGACGATTTTGCCGTCCGTGTCGCGGGAGTTCCACACCTCGGACTACTTGGTGTCAGCTTTGGGGACATCCTGGCTGTGAAAACGCCGCGCTCGGACCCAGGCCGCCCGACCAATTGGGCGCGCACGGTGTGGCACGAAATTGCACACACCATGGCCATTGGCACCTCGCGCTACAAGGTTCCGAGATGGCTTACCGAAGGCTTGTCGGTCTACGAGGAGCGGCTTGCACGCGAGGAATGGGGCCGCGAAATGGAGGTGGAATTTTTCCTCGCACTTGAGAAAGATCGTCTGCACGACCTCGAAGACATCAACCGGGGCTTTACTCGTCCCGAGTTCAGGGGACAGGTCCTCTTGAGCTATTACCACGCGTACCGCATCGTTGACTTCATCGTGGAGCGGTTCGGATTCGAAGCAGTCACACAGATGCTCTTAGCCTTCGGCCGTGGACTTGACGAAGAGAGCGCTGTGCGGGATGCGCTCGGTCTGTCGCGCCGGGAGCTCGACAGGGCATTCCGCGCCGATCTGGAAGGGCGCCGTCAGGAGCTTGCTTCCATTCTTCGTAACTGGCCGGACGTCCTTGACAAAGAAGACGAACAAACTCTGCTCGAACGGCTCGCGGGCAAGGTTGAAAATCTCTATCTGCGCCTGGTCCAGGAAGGATGGGACGCGCTCGCGCGCGGAAACCTGGATGGAGCAGAGGATCGCTTTTCCGAGGCTCAACAAATGTATCCGGCTTTTGTCAATCCAGGAAATCCCCATCTCGGGCTTGCAGCCGTCTACCGGCAGCGCGGCGATACGCTGCGGCTTGAAAGGGTGCTGGAAGGTTTTCTTGTACGTTCCGACTACGGAGCCGCCGAGGCCCGCGAGCTGGCGGAGCTGTATGCAGCCCAAGGCGAACTCTCCCACGCACTCCAGTACTTTAAGCGCACGCGGACCATTGAGCCGTACGACCAATCGACCCTCATCAGGATTGCGGAGCTGCAGGAAGAAACGGGTCGCTGGGCCGAGGCCGCACGAACTCGCCGGACGATTCTGGCGCTTGACCCGGTGGACCGTGCGGACGCACTGTACCGGCTGGCCGTCACACTGCACGCCGGTGGGCAGTTCGTGCTGTCGAAGCGTGCCGTGCTGGAATCCTTGGAAATCGCACCCGGTTTCCGCGATGCGCAACGACTTCTTCTCACCCTCGTTGAACTGTAGCCGTAGTCTATCGATGCGGGTACTGGCCTTCGTTCTCGTCATGCTACCTGCAACGAACGCGGCCCAGGCTCAAGCCGATTACGGGTTTCGATTTGTGCGCATTCGCTTCGACGATGGAACGGGCGGACGCGGTACGTTCGGTGGGGCCGCTTGGGCGCATGATTTTCCGACGGCGGAAGAGAATTTCCATATCGCGCTTAAGCGCACGACAGCAATCCACGTCGAGGAACCGTACGTGGTGCTCGACCTTTCGGACGATCGCATTTTCGAACATCCGGTGCTGTATCTCTGCGAACCGGGCTACTGGACACTGAACGAAAAGGAGCTGCAGAACCTGCGCTCGTACCTGGAACGGGGCGGGTTCATACTGTTCGATGATTTTCGGGGCGATTACGAGTGGATGAACCTGTACGAACAAATGAAGCGGGTTTTCCCAGACATCGAGCCAAGCGAACTCCTGCCCGAACACCCCATCTGGTCGATCTACTATGACGTGGATCCGGTGGCTGCTCCGTCTCTGGTGCGGGGTTTCGGAGGATTCCACGGGGACGACCGGTACTTGGGGTATTTCGACGACAAAGGCCGCCTGATGGCGCTGGCGAATCACAACCAGGACATCGGGGACGGGTGGGAATATCCCAACAACAACTTCGACAACGCATCGACAGTGAGCTTTCAGATGGGAATCAACTTCGTCATCTGGGCACTCTCCCACTAGCAATAGAACGAATTGGAGGCATTGCCAGAAAGTGACAGACACTACGGGACCGGCCCTGCCAGAAGACAAACTGTTCGACATGCTACATGGTGGCAGGCGTCGCATTATGGAGCAACTTCGCCGGCGAATTGTGGGTCAGGAAGACGTAATCGAAGACGTTTTGACGGCTCTCTTCGCTGGTGGGCACTGTTTGATCACGGGCGTGCCAGGTCTTGCGAAGACACTGCTCATCAAGTCGCTCGGGGAGATCCTCGATCTGTCGTACAAGCGAATCCAGTTTACACCAGATCTCATGCCCGCCGACATTACGGGTATGGAGATGTTGGAAGAGGATCGCACTACGGGGCGGCGCACGACACATTTCGTGAAGGGGCCAATCTTCGCCAACATCATTCTGGCAGATGAAATCAACCGGACGCCACCGAAGACGCAGGCTGCGCTCTTGGAGGCAATGCAGGAATACCAGGTTACGGCTGCTGGCGAGCGCTTCGCGCTTGAAAAACCGTTCTTTGTCCTCGCGACGCAGAACCCGATCGAGCTGGAAGGTACCTACCCGTTGCCGGAAGCACAGCTCGACCGGTTCATGTTCAACGTGGTGATCGATTATCTGTCGCTCGAAGACGAGCTCGTCGTCGCAATGCAGACGACGTCCAACGATCAGGCGGATCTTCAACCCGTCCTAGACGGAGCGGACATTATGGCGTTTCAGCGCCTGGCCAGGAAGGTATTCATTCCACGCAACGTCGCTCGTTTCGCGGTTGATCTTGTGCGGAGCACACGCCCGAAGGATGCTGCCGCACCCGATTTCGTACGGAATTGGGTATCGTGGGGGGCGGGTCTGCGCGCTACGCAGTATTTAATTCTAGGAGGCAAGGTGCGTGCTGTCTTTCGGGGACGCTACAACGTGGCCATCGAGGACATACGCGCGCTTGCCCACTGTGTCCTCCGGCATCGCGTGCTGACGAACTTCTACGCGGAGTCCGAGGGCGTGACGGTCGAAGATGTCATCGACCGTCTGCTGGAAGTCGTCCCGGAGCCGTTGTCGGGTCTGAAGTGACCGCCTTTCATCACAGCTACGGGCTTGAATACGCAGTGTGTTGCATACCATTGAAAATCGCCAACACGCAGCTACGGTGCTATCCTGCCCGGGCCGCGAAGCTGAATTATTGGTATTGTCGCTATAGCCGGCGGACACCGTCGAATGGGTCGTAACCAATTCCGGAACACCTGAGCCTCCGACCGCTGCCAGTCACATGAGAGGATCGATATCATAACACTGACGAATTCGTGCGTGTATCGCGGCCGGCACAGGCACCGGCGTTCGTTCAAATCAACGCTACTCGGAAATTACTCTGCTCATCGGAGCAAGATTGGGTGGACAAATTGCCTGCGTAGACTGCAAGCAGCCTTCTTGCACCCTGGTTCTGAGATTCCCGTTAGTAAACACTGAGCGAAGTGCCAACAATACGGCGAATTACTCCCCAGTCCTACACCACAACCAGTACCAAATTGCATCACTGAGCAATTTGGCAAGTCAAGAATCTGCAACTCAGATAGGCCTCGGCAAGCGATGGCGCGTTGCCCCCTGCTTCGCTCCTAACGAGGGTGTCCCAGGAATAGTTTGAGGTTTCCCGAAGGAAGAAAATAATCGTGGTGGCTCCCGGGGTCTGATTCTGGGTTAGAATCAGGCGACAAAAAACCCTAACCCGAAGTTCCAGCGGAATTCAGGCCATATGACGCTGTAACTCCTTGATAACAAAGCCCTTAAAAGATTCATGGACTAATTTGTGTACCCATGTACTTAATACATTATTCACTTGATATAGCCCAATATATTCGATATGATAATACCCATGTAGACGCGAACGCATACCCAACCGAAACTTCCCACCTGCCGTCCTCTTCCGCGAAGACGGCAAGGTCAAGAAACGAACCCTCGCCAACCTGTCCAAGTGGCCCAACGAGCTCGTCGAGGGATTTCGCATCCTCGACGTTCGTCCGTGAACTGTACCCAGTAGGGTACACTCCAGATTAGGCCTATCTCACATCATCACAGG
>JAAXGO010000084.1 GCA_012267425.1 Rhodothermales bacterium | reverse complement strand
GATCGGCGAGACGGGGATTCGGAAAGGCGAAGCGTTGTCGCTCACCTGGAATCGAGTGGACCTGGGCCGCCGAATGCTTTGGGTGGAATTCACCAAGGACGACGATCCGAGGGAAATTCCGCTGTCGAATTACGCTACCAGATATCTGGCGGGCTTGGTTCGCTACCTGAACACCCCATACGTCTTTGTCAACAGCCGGACCGGGACGAGATGGGTGAATCCGACCAAGCCGCTGCGGCGTGCTGCCGACCGGGTGGGATTGAAGGTCGGCTTTCACGATCTGAGGCGATTCCGCTGCAGCCACTGGCTGATGCAGGGGGTGGACGTGAGGACGGTGCAGAAGCTGATGGGGCACTCGGCCATCAGCACGACGATGCGCTACGCAGGGTATGTCAGTTCGCATGCGCTTCAAAGCATTCGGGAGGCGCAGGCTCACGAAGAGTCAAAGAGGAAACAGGCAACAAACAGGCAACGGTTAGGAACTCGGACGAATGACTAGAGCGAGAAATCGGTTAAACTATTGAAAAGAAAAGGATGCGCCCGTAGCTCAGATGGACAGAGCAACGGACTTCTAATCCGTGGGTCGGGGGTTCGAATCCCTCCGGGCGCGCCACCGGCCTTCGACAAGACTGCTCGGCTTTCGGACGAACGTCTGGTCGTGACCGATCCATTCAACCCAAGGGCGCGCTCCGAAATCGATGCGAAATTGCACCTGATCGGTTAGCGGGTTCACGCTCCTGCAGGCCTCGGTCCGAGTGCCGACCGGGGCATTGGGCTACAAGAATTCCCGCTGGAGGGCACACATCGGTGCCAATGTATTCACGAGCTTTATCGGACTCGGCCGTTCGGGCGCGACGCCATGAGTTCGTTCACACCGGCAACCGCACGAACGGCTCGACCATTTTGATCCGGAGCCGAGCAAATCCTCAGCTACGTCGCCATCGCACCGAAGGATTTCGAGGTGGGAAGCACGTCGCCAGCATCCCAATCACCTCTGGGCGCGACCGCTCGTTCCACGAACTTAGCTGGATTCAGGGTCAGAACGAAATGGGCGAACTTGAGGCGTTTGTTCCGGACGCCACGACGCCCGAACATCGGGAGACGGAACGTCACCTGATCCGAATACACTCGCCTCTTGACCATGCGCCAGCGCGCCAGACTTCATGGAGAGACCAGCGCCGGAATCCTGAAGACTTGACATGCCGAAAAATATTCACGAGGTCAGAGATCCGATTCACGTGTTCGTCCGCTTGGACAGCGATGAGCGGAAGGTCCTGGATTCCCGGCCGCTTCAAAGGCTGCGCCATATCCACCAATTGGCCATGAGTTACCTCGTGTATCCGGGCGCAACGCACAAGAGATTCGAACACTCCCTGGGGGTCATGGAACTCGCAGGCCGCGTTTTTGACACAGTTACGAAACCGGAGAAAATAACGGAAAAGATTCGGAATCTTCTGGAACCGATTTCCGTTCCCGACCAGCTTGCCTACTGGCGACGGGTGTTGCGGATGGCCGCTCTCTGCCACGATATCGGCCACCTTCCTTTCTCGCATTCGACTGAAAGACTGTTGCCGGACGGCTGGAATCACGAACGCCTGACAAGGGAACTCATCTCAAGTGAGGAAATGAAAGCGATTTGGCGCTCCACGACTCCACCGCTCCGAACTGAGGATGTGGTCAAGCTGGCGGTGGGCCCCAAAAAAGCCGATGACCTAGACTTCAATGATTGGGAAACCACTCTCTCGGAAATCATCGTCGGGGATGCCTTCGGCGTGGACCGAATGGACTACCTCTTGCGGGATTCGCACCATTCGGGAGTTGCCTACGGCAAGTTTGACCACTACCGGTTGATCGATACGCTTCGTATTCTTCC
>JAAXGO010000083.1 GCA_012267425.1 Rhodothermales bacterium | reverse complement strand
TCGTCGCCATGCAGATTCTTGTTGAGCCGCTTCATGATGTCGGTGATGGCGAAGACATGGGCAATCTCCGGCTGCGCCCGGTACCACTCCGCGAACGCATCCACCTTGCTCAGGTACTCGATGTCCGTCACGCCCCCTTCCTGCCCGGAATCGAGCGAGTACTCGAACGGCTCCAGCCCGGAGAAACGCTCGCTCAGGAAATCCGTGGATCGCCGGAACTCGTAACTGTCGCTGAGAAGCTCTAGATGGTTGTCGTTGAGCTCGACCCGCGAAATACCGGCGATGAGCGCAACGACGAGAACGGCGAAAGAGCCCAGCATGATGGTACGGCGGGCAACCACGTAGCGCCCGAAGCGGTCAAAAAAGCGGTCGAAAATATCTGCTTTCCCTGCGCGCTCGGGGCGGATGCGCATGGGCATTAGTGAGAGAAACGCGGGTAGCAGCGTCAACGAATAGACGAAAGCAAGCAACGCGCCGAACGCCACGATGTTGCCCATGACGCGAAACGGCGGCATGTCAGAGAAATTCAGACTGAGGAAGCCGATTGCAGTCGTGACAGACGTAAGGAATACGGGCCACGCGTTGAGTTGCATGGAATGAATCGCCGCCTGCTTGCGGTCCATTCCCTGACGCAGACCTGCCAGCATTCCCTCTATGACGTGCACGGAATGCGCGACCGCGATCGCCATCAGGACGAAGAGTGCTGCGCCGCTCTCGCCGTAAAGCTTCAGGCCCGCCCAGCCGGCGAACCCCAGGGCGGACAAGAGAATGGCAATGATCATCACAATTATCGTGACGGTGCCCCATATCGAGCGGAGCAGCAGCAGGGCAACCACCAACATTGTCCCGAGCGCAATGGGTCCGAGGATGCCCATGTCCTCATCCAGCGCGTCGCGAACAGAGCGATTGAGAAAGAGTCCGCCGCTGAGGTGGTAGTCGATCGCCGAATACTTTTTTCGTGATTCGGCAGCGGTGTTGTGCAGGAAGTCGACGATCTCTACTTTTGCAAGCTGCCTATTGTCCTCAGGAATCACGACACTGACGATCAGTCCGGCAACACTGCCGTCTCGCGAAATCAGGCGCCCGGAAACTTCCTCCGTATCGAGCGCAATTCTTTCAATCCGTTCTATATCGTTGTCGCTCAATGAACCGGCGTCGTCGATGAGCGGCTCGACGATCAGCTCATCCTCGAGGCCTTCGCTATGCGAATAATTTGTGATTGAATCGACGCGGGCGACGTAGGGCGTTCTCCATAGCTGCTCGGTCAGTTCCTC
>JAAXGO010000082.1 GCA_012267425.1 Rhodothermales bacterium | reverse complement strand
CGCCCTCCACCAAGACGACGTCGAGGTGATCGACGTGATCGACACCGAGCAACCCACCGTCGAAGCCCACCGCGCTGACAGCCTCATCCGCGTGCACGTAGGCGGCGAGGAGGCGTTAGTGCATCACGAGTTTCAGACGACTGATAGCACCCCACCCATGCCGCAGCGCATGGCCAGCTATATCGGCCGTGCCATTGGGCAACACGGGCTGCCGATCTACTCCAGCGTCATCTATCTGCGTCCCGACGCCGGCCGCACCGATCCGGGGCACTATCTCCAAGAGCGGCACGGCTTCCGCGTCTTGGTGCAATACCAAGTGATTCGGCTGAGTGAACTAGACGGTCAACGCATTCTCGACGCGGGGCATTCGGGCTTGCTGCCATTTGCGCCGTTGATGCAGCGGCCAGTAGGTGTGGATGCCGAGGCGTGGTTGCGCCAGTGTGTGAATCGGGCGCAAGAGGTGCCGATGGACGAGACCCTCAAAGCCAACTATCTGACCGATCTTGCCATTTTGAGTGGGTTAGTGTATACATTAGAAACGATTATGACCATCATCGCGGAGGCGACCATGTACGAATCGTCGGTAGTGCAGTATTTCACGGAAAAGGGCATCGAGCAAGGAAGCCGAGAGCGCGCCATTGAAGATCTGCTCGACGTGCTGGAGATTCGCTTTGGGCTGGCTGCGTCGGATCCGTTGGCCGCCCGCCTTGGGACCATCGACGATGTGCAGCGCCTCAAGCAGTTGTTTCGGGCGGCGATACAGGTGCCCAGCCTTGAAGCCTTTAGGCTCCTGCTAGACGAAGCCGAGTAGGGGCTCTTGTATGTAGCGCTACGAAGCCTTGGGAACAAGCATTCCAGATTCACCAGCACAACCCTTTCCTCCGCCCCCACTTCAGCCAATCCTGAGTCATCTCCGCAACAACGGCTCCACGGCTCGAACGTCGCGTACCTTTTCTAAGCGGCAAACTGGTTCAGGGACACATAATCCTTGACATACTCGGGCACAAGGGCGCGATATGGCTCTGGCACCGCACGAAAGTCGCTGGAGGAAAAAGCCGGATTAGTCGCCAATTCGGCAAAGCGCCGATTCTCGATGATGTCTCGGGTCTGTCCGCTGGTTAGGTACGCCTTAAAGTACGCCCTAATCGCCGCGATGGATTCAGCCTCGTCGGGCTTGTGATCAGCGACGAATTTGGCAAACTCCTCTTCGAGCAACTCGTCCCTAGACTTAAAACGCGGGATGAGGTCAAAGACTTTCTCCAGTATCTCGCGCAAGGTTACGCGACGATCCACCGCAGCAGCTTGGCGCAGCTTGGCGAGGGTGTAGTATTCTCGGGCTTGTCGAAAACTTCCTGATTCACATAGTCGATGGCGCGATCCCATTGGCCCGCCTCGATAGCTTGGGCAATGAAGTCGTTTTCGCGCACCTCGTCGGCAAAGCGGTCGAAGAACATCCGGTCAATTCTCATCCCCTCGGAGCCGATCTGCTCTTGCTCAATCGTCGAGAGAAAGTCGCTTCCCAAGTGCTCGTACGTGTCGAGCAGCAACCGGCGCTCCACTTCGCGCGGGTCGCGCACATGCGGGCCGGTCGCATGGGCACCTCTGAGGTAGTCTCGGGGCGTCGCGGTTAGC
>JAAXGO010000081.1 GCA_012267425.1 Rhodothermales bacterium | reverse complement strand
TTCTACGCCGTTGGTTGCTTGGGACCATCCTGGGCAAATTGTTTTAGGCGATACGATGGCTATGGACAGCGTCCGACTCGTGCTGGTAAACTGGCCATCGCAGTCCACAAACGAGGCCTCCCGATACGAGGCCTCTTCATTAACGTAAAGCGATTTTAGAAAGCGGATGTTCTCGCGCTCCGCGATGTTAGTGCCGCTCAGACAGCCGTCGTCGATCTGTCTGATCGGCGTTTGCGATTGCAGGTATCGATCTTGCATGAAGTGAAGGTGGGAGCCGTTCCCGTCCTTTCCTGACGCGCGCCGTGCACATTTCCCAGCCGCTCTCTCATTCGCTCGACGGTGTCCGGTTCCTTCCTGCCCGCATGACCTGGATAACACTCGGCGCCAGACGAATAAAATGCCTCGTCTAGCAAACTCTATGCTCAGTTACACATAGGGATTTATAAACGTAAATATTGAACAAATAGTTTAAGAGAGTGACACTAAATCGTCACATAATAACGATATAATGAGCCTATTCCGTCAAGAACGAGCAGAGTTGAAATGGGCGAAACGATGACGTTGCGAGTCGTTCGGAGGGGCTACGCGAGCCTGTTGCGGCCGAGGCCCGCCACGCGGGCCGCTTCGTCTGCTTTGACATGTCACAAGGGCAGGACTAACATGTTAGAATGCAAGTCAGGTCGGCTCAGGCGCCACAGGAGTTGCAGGCGGAGATCGCTCCGCGATCGTCCGCGACGCGACGACTGGAGCCGCTCGACCGTTTCGAGGGAACGCTAACCAATCGCGTATATCTCAGTCTGCGCGAGGCCATCGTCGGGCTCCGCTACGCGCCCGGAGAGGTGCTGCGCAAGGCTGAGGTCTGTGCGGCGTTGGGCGTCTCGCGCTCTCCAGTATCGGACGCGATCGCCAGGCTTGCCGCCGACGGCCTCGTCGACGTGCATCCGCAAGCCGGGACCTACGTCTCCCGCATCTCGATGGCGGAGATTCGGGAAGGCGCCTTCATCCGCGAGGCCCTGGAGCTTGCCGCAATCGAGCATGTCGCCCGCTGCGTCACCGACGAGCAGATTGGTCTGCTCAAGCGCAATTTGAGAATCCAGCGGGTGATGCTGGACGACAGCGACCAGGCGGGATTCTACGAGCACGACGCACAGATGCACGAGCTGCTGCTCTCCTTCACCGGCTATCGGCCTCGGCCGGATCTCCGAG
>JAAXGO010000080.1 GCA_012267425.1 Rhodothermales bacterium | reverse complement strand
CTAACGAAGGCAAAACCGCCTGTAGTTTCCTACCAGAATCCGAAAAACAAGGGGTTTTCGGCCAAGCACTACTTAACCCGGGAATTCTCCCTGCCAGTCCTAATCTGGTACCGTCTTGGATGGCACCATGCAACGTTGCGTTCGAATATCTGCGGCAAGTGCTCGTCGTTGGAGCCCTCCGGCATCAAAGTGGAGGCTGCTACCCGCGCGACCGGTTGACTCACAGCGAAAACGTGAAGCCATCGTTCTGCAGGCACAGAAGCCTACCGAACGGTCGATTCGACATTCAATGTACCATGGACGATATTGCCGGATCTTGTTCATCGATCACACTAGACGCAGTTGCTTAAGTCGCTTCGTTACCTTCTCCTGCAGGCCCGCAGGCCTAAGGATCCGATGGCTGGACACGAAATCCACTGTTTTGCGGACGTTCTGGCCTGCGAGCCACGGCAGATTTCAACGCTTGACTTGACAAGAGAGCGGCTTACGGCGTCACGTCTTAAGGAAATAGACGCAGTTCTGCTCGGTGGCAGCGGCGACTTTTCGGTTGTCTCGGGAGGACCATGGCTTTCGAGTGTTCTTGACGACTTGCGCGGAGTATATGAGCAGTCTAAGCCAACATTCGCGTCGTGCTGGGGATTTCAGGCGATGGCACTCGCCATGGGTGGTACGGTTGTCACCGATCCCGAACGGGCGGAAATCGGCACAATCCGCATGCACCTCTCCGAGGCGGGACTGCACGATCCGGTATTCGGTCCACTGGGTGCGACATTCTTGGCCCAGGTCGGCCACCAGGACACGGTCGACGTACTGCCATCGGACGCCGTACTATTGGCCTCTTCAGATCAGGTCGACAATCATGCGTTCCTGTTCGACGGCAAACCAATCTACTGCACGCAGTTCCATTCGGAATTGACGGTGCAGCACATGATGGACCGGCTCACCACCTACCCTGAGTATGTAGAGAAGATTGCCGGCGTCTCCCATAGCTCATTCATCGCATCGCTGCGACGCACACCCGAAGTAAGCTTACTCGTCGCTCGCTTCGTCCACCACATATTTGGCAGCTAAGCACGCTTCATAGACCACCTCTTTCCTCACTCGCGTTACTGCTTTTTGTACCACATGCTCGGGCTCACGGTCTTGAGCCCGGTTCGCTCGTCATCGTCGGAGCACAATGCAGGATGCTGCCATGGTGGGCGATGGCGAGGATAGGTTCAGATTTCTCAAAGACGCACCGATCAGCACTTCTTGAGACGAAACCTGAAGTTCGATCACATCGAAATCAGCAAGGCTCACCAACTACTCCTCGGCATCTGGCTTGACGAAAACACTGCCATCGTCGTCCGCCGCAACTGGTTCGACGGTATCGGATCAAGCGGCCACTTCTATTACCTAGCACCCGGCAACAGCTGTAATCTGGCCGAGTGTCGTGCGTGCCGAAGCGTCGAATAACAACAACCAACGTGTCAAGTAGAAACGCTGGAACCAGAAAGACCTACGTTAGGAGTCCGGCCAACAGGAACGCGACAATCGAAAGCCCCCCCAAAAGGAGCGTATACGGAAGCTGCGTATTAATATGATCCACGTGATCGCAGGCCGCCGACATAGACGAAATTATCGACGTGTCCGACAGCGGCGAAGCGTGATCACCGTACACGCCACCTGCTAGCACCGCTCCCAACATGAGCGGCAGCGAAATGTACAGGCCCTGTGCAAGCGGCACCGCAAGCGGAATCAGAATGGCATACGCAGTCCACGATGAGCCCAACGTAAAGGCGACAGCACACCCGACCAGAAAAACGAGTGCCGGAAGCCACCACGTAGCCACTCCGTCGCCGAGGAGCCCGACGACGTACTCGCCCATTTTCAGCTCATTGGACACGTCGCCGAGGGCAAATGCCAACACGAGAAGTGCGACAACACCAACAAGCCCCGAAGCTCCTTTGACGACCCAGTCCGTCGCGGCCAGTGGATTGAGCAGCGGCTTCCCTCTTCTCGGCACGGCATACAGGATCATGGCGACACCGATGGCCGAGCCAACGGCCCAGAGTACCGCCGTGGATCCGCTTCCTGCCATGATGCTACCGTCGCCGGTGACATACAAGCTCACGAAAATCATACCTATCATCACGCCGATCGGCAGCATCAGATCACCCATGTGCCCAGCTCCGGGCCGGACTGGCTCAATACCCACGATTTCTTCAGAAACCATCGGCTGTGACCCCGGTCGCACTACCTGTCCCGATTCCGCCGCACGGCGCTCCGCCCGCCTCATTGCACCGAAACTCCACCCGGTCAACGCTAGCACCAGCGTGAAAATGACGGTGAAGACAGAGTAGAAATTGAAGAGCAATGACTGCGCCAACAGCGGTACAGCCTCGTCCGCAAGCCCTTGCGTCATGAGCAGGCCCAGAACGAATGCACCCCATCCGTTGAGAGGAATCAACATACACACCGGTGCACTCGTCGCGTCGCAGTAGTAGGCCAGTTTTTCGCGCGGCAACTTCAGCTTATCAAAAAAAGGGCGACTAAGCGTCCCGACCGTCAAAGACGTAATAGACGATTCTACAAAGATGAGCATCCCCACCGCAAAGGCGAGAATCTCTGCACTTCGCCGCGTCGTGCCCCAGCCACGACGCTGCACCCACTCAGTAAAGGCGGCCACACCACCTGACACCTGAACAAGTGCAATCAGTCCGCCGACCAGAAGGCTGAAAAGCACGATCCGTGTATTGGACGCGCTTGCAAAGACGGCAACCAGAACATCCGCTAGGGCGCGGAGCCCTGAAAGTGGATTCCCACCGCCAAGGATCGTCGTACCGATCCACAGCCCCACGACCAGAGAAAGAAAGACCTGCCGCGTCCAGAGTGCCAGGCCGATGGCAAGGACAGGTGGAAGGAGGACAATCCAGTCCATTCAACCTCGTACAGGGCCTACTTCCACTTGATGTTGCAGCCCATTGACGGCACCTGGTCCATCGTAACGGTTCCGCTGTCGAGAAGCTCGTCCAAGGCCTGTGCCAGATCACCGCCGTGGGCCGCACCGAGCCCCGGGCGGGTTTCGTCGAAACGACCGCGATAGACAAGTATCAGAGCCTCGTCGTACACAAAAATGTCAGGCGTGCAGGCCGCACCGTACGCAACTGCCGCTTCCTGGGTCTCGTCGTACAGGTACGAGAAGGGATACGATTTCTCGTGTGCACGGCGCGCCATGTTCTCGAAGGAATCAGCCGGATACATCCTGGCATCGTTCGCACTGATACCCACGAAGTGCACACCTCGCGTCTGATACGCACGAGCAACACCTAAAAGCGCGTCCTCCATGTGAACCACGAACGGGCAATGATTGCATATGAACGCAACGACCAGCGCCTTGCCGCCGGCGAAGTCGCTCAGCTCGCGCATTTCGTTGTCTGGGCCATCGAGGGAAGGATTCGCTGCCGGGAGATGAAAATCCGGGGCCATTGACCCCAGAGCGGTCATTTTAGAATACGTCAGGGCCATGAGACGATGTACAAGCTCTGTTGAGTGCTCTGCCTAACGCAAGCGCTTGGAGAGTTGATCCAGCGCTATCATTCGGCGACTTCATGGAACTCCATAAATCGGTTGGAACCTCGCCGTCACGTAAGAGGCATTGTTGTCCGTATGCGAACGTACCCAGTGGATTGCCAAGGCGGGTAGCGCATAGACTTTTGCTTCGCTGGGCGTACTCTCCAACCGGACAGCGAGCTCGCCGCCGCGACTGCTGGCTGTTTCTTGATGCCTTCCAGGAATCATCGGGCCGGATCACCCGCCACAAAACTGTCCCATACGCGGTCGAACATGTTCGACCGTGCTCGCGAGCACGACAGACTCGTCCTCGATCGATTCCCTGATCAGCTGCTACTGATCCCCCACGAGACTGTCCAGCAGACCCCGCATCGTCACTTACAAAAATCCTTGCCTACACATGCTGCTTCTGGGCTGATATAAGCCTTTTCGCTCGATGTACTCACGGACTTCGTCGCAAACAAGATATCTGATCGAGCGGCCTTCACTCACGCGCCGCCGAATTTCAGTCGCGGAGATGGATATCTCGGGCGAATCGAGGAAGCTGACCCGCACTTCGAGGTACGCAGGGAGGTGTTTACAAGTCATTCCAGAGCGGGGATATGCAATAATCGGCACCATCTTCACGATTTCCGCGGGCTCGAACCACTCGTCGAAGACGGAAAGATTGTCCATGCCAACAAGAAGTGAGAATTCGCAATCGGGATAGCGCCCAACAAGTTCGCGAACCGTGTCTACGGTGCGGGACGGCAAGGAACGGCGGAGCTCCACGTTGGAGACAGAGAATTCCTTGTGCCGTTCGGTCGCCAGGCGCGTCATTACCAGGCGATCTTCCGCTGCACTTGACGTAGAGTGCAGTTTATGCGGTGATCGCCCGGCGGGTATCCACCACACACAGTGAAGTCCGCAGGTGTCCCGTGCCTCCTCGGCCACGATCTGGTGCCCAACGTGCGGTGGATCGAAAGTGCCACCGAACAGTGCAATTTTCATGGGTTGATACGAAGGACAAGCACCGCGGGGCGCATTGACGCGCCGATTGACCCATACTCCAATCCAGATATGCAACGTAGCAAGGCCGGGGCGTTCATCCTTCCCTCGTGCCAGCAATCAGGCGATCCAGCCCTTCCCTTGCACGGACGTAAAGCCGCTCTGCCTCGTCCAAATACTCGCTGTCAGGAAATAGCTGAATCAGCCGCTCGTAGTGGTCGATGGCCTTCTGTAAACGCTCCGGCTGCCGCTGCTCCACGCTCTGATCACTAAATTCGATGTAGCACCGAATGGCACCCACGAGTGCATCAACCGCACGGTCCGTGTCGGGGTACTCGTCAAAGACCACCTCGTACGACAAGGCCGCAGCTTCAAAGAGTCCGCGCCGCTCATACAACCCGGCGTTTGCAAACTGTTTGAGTGCCAGTTTCTCTCTGAGCTCAAGGACGCGCTGCCTGGCCACCTCTACGGAGTCGTGATCTGGGTAGCGCTGCATGTACACGTAGAAGACTTCTATTCCCCGCTCTGTATTGCTTTGGTCCAGTTCGAATTCGGGCGAGCGCTCGAAATACGTCATGGCCCGCTCAAATTCCACATCTGGGATACGAGGATCTGCACGGTACAATTCGGTAAACCGCGCGTATTCGCTGGCTGAAAGGATGTATTCTCCAGCTGCCCGATGCGTTCGCGCAAGCTGCAGCTGCGCGTCGTCGGCCCACTCATGTGTGCGCCCGAAATCGAACACCGCCTGCAAATACTGCGCCGCCCGTTCGTACTTGCCGTCCTCGGAGAACTCCATTCCTTTTTCGTACGCCTCCTGCGCCGATTCGTAGCGGAGGCGAGAGGAACCGAGGCAGCCAGCACAAAGCAGCACACAGGCAATTAGGACAAGTCGCCACATGTAAATTGTGTTTCCGTCCACAACGATGCCAGAGGCTGTCTATTGCCCGCCCGCTGAACACGCCGCACAGTACGCGGTTCCGCCACCTATCGGACGGGCCTGACACCGCCCGAAGTATAGGTCAATAGGAACATCTCTTCGTTGACTCGGTCGCGATCAAAATTAATGCGGGTCCCAAGACCCTCGTAGGTCCGCGCAGTGCGCAGGCTCTCTGCAAGCGATTCCGCTCCCGATTCACTTAATAGTTCGACGACGAAGCGTGCCACGTCGTAGCCGACATACGCCAGGCGCCCGGGATCGTTGCCGCCGCTCGCCTCACGGTAACTCGCGCTGAAACGACGCACGGCTGATAGGTTTTTGTTTACGTAAAAAACGTCTGCAAAAGCCACGTCCAGACCGGCTGCATATCGACTCAAGGCGACATCATTCCATGCCGTTCCTCCAAGAATGGGCGGTGGGTCTTCCAAGTCTGCAATCACGCCGAGCGCTTTGACGATTTGCCTGGTTGACTCCGACGCGAGGTCGTCATGAATGGGTAGAAAAACCACGTCTACCGAATCAAATGGCTCCGTTACTTCGCCCAGCAAGCCCCAGCGCTCAGGCCCAATGAGCGTCTGGTGAAAAATTACGTCTGCTCCCAAGCGCTCAGTTTCAAGAGAAAATCCGTCTGCCATCCGCTGGCTGACTCTGCTTGCTCCGTCAGACACTACGCCAACCAATTGTGCCCCGAGCCGCTCTATCCCCACACGCGCCAGAAAAACGCCCCGGGCCGAGGGCGGCGGGTTGGCCTGGAAAACGTATTCTCGGCTACGAGCTATGTCTCGGTCGGTCGCCAGAGGTGCCACCATAACGACTCCTCGGACGTTCGCTTCAGCGGCCGCCGCGTGCGCTTCCCCGCTAAATAGCGGCCCGATGATCACGTCCACGCCTTGAAGAGCAAGCGCTTCCACAGCCCGGCGTGCGCCTTCCGCAGTATTTCTGGAGTTGCGGAAAACAATGCGAACAGGTGGGTCGGATGAGTCGTTCCATTCGTCGACCGCTATCCGGATACCGTTAAAAAGAGACTGTGCAAGCGACACATCTTGTACCCCAAGCGGCAGCACCACGCCAAGGACGAAAGCAGCGCTGAGACGCTCTTCATGCTCCTGTTGCTTGCGGGCGTACCTAAGCGTCCGAGCAGCAGCGCTAGCATGCTCATCCCCCGGAAAGTTCTCCAAAAGGTCAATGCACAAGGCGTATTCGCCCATACGGTAGAGTGCCTTGGCTTCCATAAGCCATGCAGCACTCGTCTTGCGGTGACGCGGGAAGTCCAGCCTAACGGTGGCGAAGATCTCACGTGCAGACTCGAAATCACCCGCCTCGAAGAGCGCGACGGCCT
Organism: Rhodothermales bacterium; assembly: GCA_012267425.1. Lineage (GTDB taxonomy): Bacteria > Bacteroidota > Rhodothermia > Rhodothermales > Bin80 > Plut-88865. Next base: position 18,606 of record JAAXGO010000080.1, on the reverse strand, counting down.
CCGTGAATCGGGCCTCGGCATCTGCATGAATAGGCTGCGCTTCGGCGGAGCAAATGGGGATCAGCACGAGTGCGCAGATCAACACACTCACCCTACTCCCACTCGATGGTGGCTGGAGGCTTGGAGCTGATGTCATATGCAACTCGGTTGATGCCGCGGATCTCGTTGACGATTCGATTGGACACCCGACTCAGGAATTCGTTCGGAAGCCGGGCCCAGTCTGCCGTCATGCCGTCTACGCTCGTCACCGCGCGGAGTGCGCACACGTTCTCGTAGGTGCGCAGATCACCCATCACACCAACCGTCCGAACGGGAAGAAGAACCGCAAAAGCCTGCCAGACCCTGTCGTAGAGACCCGAAGCGTGCAGTTCGTCAATGAAAATCTTGTCAGCCTTACGGAGTAGGTCGAGCGAGTCCGCATCCACAGGCCCGAGAACGCGAACGGCCAGGCCGGGACCCGGAAATGGATGTCGGCCGACGATGGACTCCGGTACACCCAGAAGTCGACCTATCACGCGCACTTCGTCTTTGAAGAGTTCTCGAAACGGCTCTAGAATCCTGAAACGATGCCGACCTGGCAGACCTCCAACGTTGTGGTGCGTCTTGATCGTTGCACTCGGGCCCTTAAACGACACACTTTCGATCACATCAGGATAGAGAGTCCCTTGTGCAAGAAACTTGGGCGTTGTACCGAGCTCATCGCCGATACTGTCCGTCATTGCTTCGAACACCTCGACGAATGTGTTTCCAATGATTACACGTTTTTTTTCCGGATCCTCAACGCCCTCAAGTCGATCAAGAAACAAATCGGACCGATCAACGGCCTTGAGGCGCACCTGGAAGTTATCGCGGAAGGTCGTCTGGACGGACTCCCATTCACCTTTCCGCAACAGGCCGTTGTTGACGAATACACAGGTAAGCTGCTCACCAAGCGCCTCGTTGAGCAGGACCGCGGCCACGGACGAATCCACGCCGCCTGACAGCCCCAGAATGACATGGTCGCTTCCGACCTCACGCCGGAGATTGCGCTTTTTTTCTTCGATGAACGACGCTGGCGTCCAATCACATCGGCAGCCGCACACGCGGCGAGAAAAATTCTCGAGAATCTGCTTGCCGTGCTTGGTGTGCACGACTTCCGGGTGAAACTGTACGCCGTAATGCGGCTTGTGCCGAGCGCGCACGGCAGCTACGGGCGCATTCTTCGTATGAGCGATTACGTCGTAATCGAGCGGGAGGGCGGTCAGATGGTCGCCGTGACTCATCCAGACCTCAGAGCCCTCCGGAATGCCCGAAAGCAACTTTCCCGGGTCATCGATTATCAGGTGCGCGCGCCCGAATTCACGGCGAGCCGCACGCTCGACACGGCCTCCCAGCGCGTGTGCCATCGCCTGTAGGCCGTAGCAGATGCCGAGGAGTGGCATCGGGCTGCCATCAGCACGGCGTATATCGAACCATGCCGGATTGAGCTGCGGTGCTCCGTCGTCATACACCGAGTACGGGCCTCCCGAAAACACGATACCCATCGGTGGCTCGTCAGTGAGCGATTCAATGGGCTCGGTACAGGGATAAATTTCGGAATACACGCCGGTTTCACGCACTCGCCGGGCTATCAACTGCGTGTACTGCGCACCAAAATCCAGAATGACGATCCGCTCGCGCATAGGCGACTACGCGACGTGTTCTGCGTACTCGTCAGCCGTGAGCAGATTGTCGAGCTCGGACGGATCGTCGAGCTCCACACGAATCATCCAGCCCTCTCCGTATGGGTCGCTATTGACCAGTTCGGGGGTATCTCGAAGCGCCTCGTTGTGTGCGATGATCGTTCCAGCAAATGGCATGAATAGATCCGATACGGCCTTGACCGCCTCCACCGTGCCAAACACGTCGTTGTTGTCAAAGCTGCTGCCTTCCGGCTCGAGTTCGACGAATACGATGTCTCCCAACTCGCCCTGGGCAAAATCCGTTATGCCCATGGTCGCGGTGTGCCCGTCCTCTTCTAGTCGTACCCACTCGTGCTCCTTCGTATACCAGAGGGTTTCGGGATGAGTCATTGCCCAGTGTATGGATTGGTGATAGAAGAGCGGCTACTCCCGCTCGAGTACAAAACCATCCAGGAAGCGAGTATCAAAATTCCCGCTTCGAAAGGCAGGATGCCGCAGAACCTGCCGGTGTAGCGGAATGGTGGAATGGACACCTTCCAGGACGAATTCATCAAGTGCCCTCAGCATTCTGTTGATGGCAGATTCTCGCGTCGGCGCGTGCACGATCAGTTTTGCGACGAGCGAATCGTAGTGCGGAGGCACTTTGTAGCCGGCATAGCCGTGCGTGTCGACACGCACACCGCGTCCACCGGGCACATGGAAGGCTTCGATGCGCCCAGGCGACGGACTGAATCCGTTGTAGGGATCCTCCGCATTGATGCGACACTCAATGGCTTTGCCGCTGAACGCGACGCGCTCGCCTCTGAGACACTCGCCCATTGCAGCACGGATCTGCAGCTGGATGAGGTCGACATCGGCGACTTCTTCCGTCACCGGATGTTCGACCTGAATGCGTGTGTTCATTTCCATGAAATAGAAGTTGCCGTCGCCGTCAAGCAGGAATTCGACGGTTCCCGCTCCCTCGTAGGCCGCTGCCTGCGCGCCGCGTATCGCCGCTTCGCCCATACGCTCGCGTAACTCAGCGTCCACCGCCGGCGACGGACACTCCTCGATGAGTTTTTGATGTCGCCGCTGTATCGAGCACTCCCGCTCACCGTAATGGACGACGTGGCCGTGGCTGTCGGCGAGGACCTGAATCTCGACGTGCCGTGGGCGTGTCACTACCTTCTCTACATACACGTCACCATTCCCGAACGCCCCTTCTGCTTCCGTGCGGGCAGCGTAGAATTGCCGCTTAAAGTCGTCTGTGCTCTCCACCACTCTCAACCCGCGCCCGCCCCCTCCCGCCGATGCCTTTATCATGACAGGAAAACCGACCTCGGACGCGATCTGCAGGCCCTGTGCGACGTTTTCCACCACGCCGTTCGAGCCTGGTACAATGGGCACCCCAGCCGCCTTCATCGTGTCCCTTGCCCGGCTCTTGTCACCCATCAGCGCAATGGTTTCCGGGGAGGCACCAATAAACGTAAGGCCGTGATCAGCGCAGATGGCACTGAAGCGGGCGTTTTCTGCCAAGAACCCGTATCCCGGATGAATGGCGTCCGCTCCGGTGACTTCAGCAGCTGCAATTATCCGGTCGGGGCGCAAATAGCTGTCGACGGAGGCCGGCGGGCCGATACACACCGCTTCGTCGGCGAACCGGACGTGCAGGGCTTCCCGATCGGCGGACGAATAGACCGCAACAGTTGCAAGACCCATTTCCCGGCACGTACGGATGACACGCAGGGCAATCTCACCGCGGTTAGCGACGAGGACCTTATTCATTACAGCAAAGGAGTTGAAACCGGGAATCGACAGTCGATGTGGACAGTGAGTCGTCAGTCCGGATCGATAAGAAATAGCGGCTGATCGTATTCGACCGGCTCGGCGTCGTCCAGGTATATCCTGACGACCCTGCCGGCATGTTCACATTCAATTTCATTCATGAGCTTCATTGCCTCGATGATGCACAACGTATCGCCAATTTCTACCTGATCCCCTACAGACACGAACGGATCGGCCCCCGGAGACTGCGCCGAGTAGTACGTGCCGGGTGTCGGGGCATATACGATTATGCCCTTCTCTTCGTCAGCGTCGGCCTTTGGGGCAGGTGCCGGAGCCGGTGTCGTAATCGGCTGAGGCGGGTGCGTTACAGGTATGGGCGGAGCGACTGCACCGTATGGCGGTAGCATGACCTGCGGCTGGACGACCACCGGCGGCGAATTTCGCCGCACGACAATCTTCATGCCGTTTTCCTCGAATTCTATTTCCGCCGCCGTGCAGTCAGCGGCCACGTCAAGGAGCTCTTTTATCCTGTGCACGTCCATCTCGACCTAGGTCGCAACGCGAGTAATATAGTCGCCAGTGTCCGTGTTGACGCGGATCACGTCGCCTTCATTGATAAAAAGCGGCACGTTGACCATCGCGCCGGACTCTACTCTGGCGGGCTTTGTGGCTCCAGTCGCCGTATCGCCTTTGAGACCCGGATCCGCCTGCGTCACGCGGAGGTCCACACTTTTGGCGATTTCGGCCCTGAGCGCCAATTCGGTCTCTGCGTGAAATAGAATATCGATCGTACCGCCTTCTTTGATGAATTCCCGCTTTTCGATCCGCTCCGGCTGCAGGCAGATCTGCGAGTAGTCCTCCGTATTCATAAAATGGAGCCCAAGTCCATCCTGGTAAAGGAACTGGTGCTCCCGACGTTCAACGCGTGCTTCCTTGACTTTTTCACCTGCACGAAACGTTTTGTCAACCACGCGTCCCGTCTTGACGTTGCGCAGCGTAGTACGCACGAATGCACCGCCTTTTCCCGGCTTGACGTGTTGGAATTTCAGGATTTGCCACAGATCTCCTCCAACGACGAGCGTAAATCCGTTCCGGAAATTCGTGGTGTTGGCCATGCGACATGCGCTGTGTGTAGGACTGAAATATACCGTACGCCCGCGGATGCTGCAAAAGAGCCTATTTGCGGAAGCGTCCAACGAGCGTTCGAATCCGCTCGTCGGTAAGTGCAAGGGATTCCGCAGGCGGATTGCCTGCCCGGGCGCGAAGCCTGGCTTCAATTGTATCCAGGTGCCTGCCTCGCGCAGACTCTTCGCGGCCAACGGGGGAGGTTTCGAATGCAAGCCGCTTCACATTTAATAGATGCATCGGCGAGATGTTGTCGCTCGTAATAGATCCACCGATCGTTCCAGGCCCAAGCGTCATCGCAGGGAACAGCCGATTCGTATATCCGACCGATCCGAGCGCGGCCACGGTATTGACAACGATACGCATACTTGGCTTCTGAAGGGCGAACGCTTCGATGATCGGCTCATTTTCGCAGTGGATGCCCAGCGTATGCCCGATCCCACCAAACTTGAGTACCTCAATCGAACGCTCGCAGCCTGCCTGCCAGCCGTCTACTGTGTAGAAGGACAGGATCGGCGAGAGTGTCTCCATCGAAAGCGGCTCACTTTTTCCGACCTCACTGACCTCGGCGACGAGTGCACGCGTATCGCGCGGTACCTTGAAGCCTGCCATTTTGGCAATACGTGCGGGCGATTGCCCGACCTGCTCCACATTTAGGCGTCCATTTTTGAGGACAACCGAGCGCAGGCTGTCTTTTTCCGATTCGCTAAGGAATACGGCTCGACACTTCTTGAGCGCTTCGACCAGGCGTGCCTTGATTGGATAGTCCGCTACGATACTGCGCTCCGTCGAGCAGAGCGTGCCCCAGTCGAACGACGTCCCGTAGACGAGATCCGACGCCGCTTTATCGACGTTTGCCGAGCGGTCCACGTAGACGGGGACGTTGCCCGATCCCACGCCGTAGGCAGGCTTACCCTTCGAGTAGGCCGCCTTAACCATTGCGGTTCCACCAGTGGCCAGGATCACGTCGGTGCCTGTGTGCTCGAGAAGCTCCGACGCCCCTGGCATCGTCGCTTCGGTCAAGCAACCGAAAAGCCCTTCGGGCGCGTCGGCCTTGTAGGCCGCCTGAGCCACAACATCAAGCGCTTCGTGCGTGCAGTGTACGGCCCGTGGATGTGGACTCATCACGATTCCGCACCGTGCTTTTGCGGCAATGATGGCCTTGTACATCGCCGTTGACGTCGGATTCGTCGACGGTATGAGCGCGGCGACCACACCCATCGGCATCGCAATATCCCAGACCGTTGAATTCTCGCGTTTCGCGATGATGCCGACAGTCTTCATGCCGACCATGCGTTCGACGAGAAATTTCGTCGCAAAGACGTTCTTGAGTCTCTTGCTTTCCGGGCGCCCGAAGCCGGTTTCTTCGTGCGCAAGGCGTCCAAGCCGCTCAGCAGCCGCTTCACCCGCATTCGCCATCGCCTCTACGATGCGGTCCACGTCTTCTTGGCTCGCTTCCAAGAAGCGCTCTTTGGCCGCACGGGCACGATTGATGAGATCCCGCGCTTGCTGAATGGATTTCAGGTCGGTATCCATGGCAGCCCTAAGGTCGACTCCGACCTGCAACTACCGAAACGCCTTCCTGCTCCCCAACAGCCCCATGAGATCTCTTACGCCAAGCGTGCCGCGATAACTGAATGCTTCACCGTAGGCGGCCCCAATTGGATACCCGCAGGTTCGGGCGCGTGCTTCGATCCACGCGAAGAATTCCGGATTAGACACAAACGTGTCGGGTTCGCCGCGATACTCCGCATGGAAAAACTGCGTACGATAGGCCTGCATCGCACGTATACGCCGCTCCCACGTGTCGCTTACGTCCACAACGAATGTGGGCTCAAAGTGAAGTACTTCCGCATAGTGCAGCACGTGGTGAGGCCGCCAAGGCTCCTGTACCCGTCCCCCGGTGTCGTACGTCTCGATCTTGCGCAAACCAGAGTAGAAGCAGCCATTCACGGTCAGCCGCGCAGCGGCGGTATGGTCCGGGTGACGACATTCAAGAGGGTGCGTGAACACGACATGGGGACGGTATCTTCGAATCACTCGGATGAATTTGAGGCGACTCTCCACGGAATTCACGATTCCTGCATCCTCCAGGCCGAGGTTGTCCCGCGTGGTGAGGCCTAGGATGCGAGCCGCCTCATCGGCTTCTGCCCGACGTGTTTCGGGCGTTCCCCGTGAGCCCAGCTCCCCACGCGTGAGATCAAGTATACCTACGCGATACCCCCCGTCAGTGAGCAAGCACACCGTGCCACCGGCGCTCAGCTCGACATCATCCGGGTGGGCACCTACGGCAAGTACATCGAGTGCAGCGGGCACGGTCATACGGCCACAAAATTTACTATCCGTCCGGGCACATAGATTTCGCGGCGCAACGACTTGCCACGCAGGAAGCGTGCCACGTTGTATTCCCCTTTTGCCTTTTGCAGTACGGCGCTCCTGTCGGCTTCAGCCGGTATCGTGATCGTCGCGCGCACTCGGCCGTTGACTTGGACGGCAATCTGCAGGTCTTCCTCCTTGAGGTATTCGCGGTCGAGCTCCGGCCATGCTGTGTAGGCCAGCGACGGTGTGTTTCCGAGATGCTCCCAAAGCGATTCCGCGATGTGCGGCGCAAACGGAGATAACAGGAGCACGAACCGCTCGGCTATGCTCTTGGGGAGCGTGTCCCACCCCTTGGCTGTATTCACGAACTCCATGAGGGCAGCTATCGCCGTGTTGAGGTGCAGCTGCTCGATGTCCCCAGTAACACGCTCGATCGTGCGGTGAAGCAGTCGGAGCTGCGATCGCGACGGCTCCGCATCGCATACTCGATCATTCTCCACGACAAGTCGCCAGACGCGGTTGAGAAATCGGTAGGTACCCTCGACGCCGCGGGTGCTCCAGGGCTTTACGTGCTCGAGCGGTCCCATAAACATTTCGTAAAGCCGGAATGCGTCAGCGCCATAGGCCTCGATGATATCGTCCGGGTTGATGACGTTGCCCCGACTCTTGCTCATCTTGTGGGCCCGAACCTCTACACGAATGTCCGGTGCGTCCCGGAGCACAAAGTGGTCTCCGTCTTTTATTACCGCCGATTCATCAATGCGTTGTCCGCTCACCGCACGCCCGGTTGTACTGTCAATGCCTCCGTGAATGCACTCGGCGGAGACGTGCACGCCTGACTCAGAATCCGAATAAGCGGTGTATTCCATCTCGCCCAGTATCATCCCTTGGTGTATGAGCTTTTTGAACGGCTCAGGACTTGCAACCACGCCGGCATCATAGAGCACCATGTGCCAGAAGCGCGCATACAGCAGGTGAAGGACGGCGTGCTCCGCTCCACCGATGTACAGATCAACAGGCATCCAGTACTTTTCGAGCTCCGGATCGACAAGCTGTGCGGAATTAAGCGGATCGATATAGCGCAAGAAATACCAGCATGATCCGGCCCACTGAGGCATCGTGTTCGTCTCGCGTCGGGCCAGCCGTCCGGTCTCCGGATCCGTTGTTTGAAGCCAGTGCTCGGCCAAAGCAAGCGGGCCTTGAGGAGACCCACTCGGCTTGAATTCTTCCAGTTCTGGCAGCGTGACCGGCAGGTGATCTTCTGGAAGTACCTTCGCCTCGCCGTCGCAAAAAATGACGGGCAACGGCTCTCCCCAGTACCTCTGACGCGAAAAAAGCCAGTCACGCAGTTTGTAGTTGACTTTCCGCTCTCCAAATCCTTCCCGTTCCAGATAGTCGATGATCCGCTCCTTTGCGTCGGCGACATGAAACCCGTCAAGGAATCCACTGTTTATCGCCGGCCCGTCACCGGTGTAGGCTTTCCCGCCAAAATCTTCCGGCGGCCGTACGGTGCGAAGTATCGGCAGATCGAACGCCTCGGCGAATTCCCAGTCCCGCTCGTCTTGTCCCGGGACGGCCATGATGGCGCCCGTCCCGTACGATACGAGGACGTAGTCGGCAATCCAGATCGGAATGCGCTCATTAGTCGCGGGATTAACCGCATAACTACCGGTAAAGACGCCTGTCTTTTCTTTTTGCAGCGAGGTCCGTTCGAGCTCACTCTTGCGCGCCGCCTGCGAACAGTACGCATGCAGCGCCTCTCTCTGACCGGGTGTAACGACGTGCCCTACGAGCGGATGGTCCGGCGCCAAAACCAAGTACGTGGCCCCGAAAATTGTATCAGGGCGCGTTGTGAACACGCGGATCGTCTCACCGGGCAGGCCCACGACAGGAAAATGGATATCCGCCCCTTCGCTGCGCCCTATCCAGTTGCGCTGCATGCGCTTCGTAGACTCTGGCCAGTCGACAACGTCAAGCCCGGTGAGCAAGCGTTCGGCATACTCAGTGATCTTGAGTACCCACTGTCGCACATTGCGCTTCTCGCACGGATGGCCACCGATATCGCTCAAGCCGTCAACGACTTCCTCGTTCGCTAGTGTCGTTCCAAGCTCCGGACACCACCAGACGGGCATTGCGGCCTCGTAGGCCAGCCCACGCTCGAACAGCTTGCAGAAGATCCACTGCGTCCAGCGGTAATAGCCTGGATCCGTCGTTGAGATCTCACGATCCCAGTCGTAAGAAAACCCGAGCGATTTGAGCTGGTTGCGGAAGCGGCTGACGTTCTTCTCCGTCGTGACTCTCGGATGCGTCCCGGTCTTGAGTGCGTATTGTTCGGCTGGCAGGCCGAACGCGTCCCATCCGATCGGATGCAGGACGTTAAAACCCTTCATGCGCCGGTAGCGCGCGACGATGTCGGTCGCCGTGTACCCCTCCGGGTGACCGACGTGCAGCCCAGCTCCACTGGGATAGGGAAACATGTCAAGGACGTAGTACTTAGGCCTCGACAGGTCAATGTCCGCCGGCGTACGAAAGGTCTTGTCGGCTTCCCAAAAAGCCTGCCACTTCCTTTCGATCTCCTTGAAGGGATATCCCGCCATCGGTCGGCCCGGTCACTCAGATGCCGTAACCTACGATTCTCAGCGCGGCACGCCGCGCGGGAAAAACAAAATGAACGGATAGTTCAAATGGGCCATACCCGGATGGGGAGTCTGTCCCCGAGATGGTGGTAGCTGCGATCGAAGTATACGAGCGGACCGGTGTCTTCCCCTTTGTCAACGCCCCGCACGCGGCCGATTACGAGTGAATGGTCGCCTGCCGGATGCACGGCCCAAACTACGCAGTGGAAAACTACCGCCACATCGACGAGAACCGGAACGCCGAATTCGCCCATCGTGTGATCAATCTTTTCGAATTGCTCCTCTCCCACCCGGTGTGGCTCAGCAAAAACCGTCGAAAGATCGGCTTGCGTGTCGGCGAGAAGATGGACAGCAAAGTTATTCGCCCCCACGATCACGCGGTGCATGCTCGCTTCCCGGGCCACGTTGAAGGAAATCAGCGGCGGGTCGAGCGACACGCTCGTGAACGAGCCAACAGTAATCCCGCGGATCTCACCTCGCGCGGCGGCCGTTACGACAGTCACCGACGAGGGCACGCGGCGCATGGCGAGACGCAGTCGTTCTCCAATGTCGGCCATGCAAACTACGAGAAGACATCCTTCACCCGGTTGAAGAATGATTTTTGGTCTTTCTCGGGCCGAGGTGCGAATGCCGGCGAGCGACGAAGGGTGCCCAGCACTCGCTTTTCGTCGGCCGAGAGGCTGCGTGGCGTCCACACGTGGATGCGAATGAACTGGTCCCCCGAGCGACCAGTGTTTACATCGACGAGACCCCGTCCGCGCATGCGGAGTAGTTTGCCCGACTGTGTTCCGGGGTCCACCTTGATGCGGGCCTTGCCCTTGAGTGTCGGTACTTCGAGTTCAGTACCGAGTGCCGCGTCAGGAAATGATACGAAGGCATTGTGGTAGATGTCATGCCCTTCGCGAACAAAGCGTTCGTCTTCGATTTCGCGTATCTCCACGCGGAGATACCCGGCAGGCCCTCCACGCCAGCCTGCGTTACCGCCGCCACGCACCTTGAGCGCCATTCCTTCGACCACGCCCGCGGGGATGTTCACCGAAATCGTATCCTGACCGTTGGTACGTCCCTCTCCGTTACACGTCCGGCATATCTTGCGCGCGGCACGTCCCTCGCCTCCGCATCTCGAACACTGACGGACACTCACCACATGGCCCATGATCGTGTTCCGGGCCTCCCGTACCTCACCCGAACCACCACACCTGTCGCACCGATCGAAAACGCCACCGTCCGCGCCAGTAGCGTTGCACCGCTCGCACGCCACTTTCTTGTGTACCTTAATGCGCTTTTTCGCGCCTTCGGCGATTTCCTGCAGAGTAAGGGACAACGGGACACGCAGTGCTTCCCCGCGTCGCCCTCTGGCACCACCCGCGCGCCGCGAACGCCCCGGCCCGCCGAAAAACTCGTCGAAGATGCTGCCGTGCCCGGAGCTACCGAAAATGTCACTGAAGGTGCTGAATACGTCGTTCACATCTGTGAAACGAGGCCCCTGCCCGCGCCCATTACGGAGCCCGGCATGGCCGAACCGATCGTAGTTGGCACGCTTCTGACTGTCGGAAAGCACTTCGTATGCTTCGGCTGCCTCCTTAAACTTGGTTTCGGCCTCGGCATCGCCAGGATTGCGATCTGGGTGGTACTTAAGTGCTTCCTTGCGGTAGGCTTGCTTGAGAACTTCGGGCGAAGCGTCTCGACCGATTCCAAGAATTTCGTAGTAGTCTCTCATGATGGCGCCTCGGGCGGCACTGCCGCAACGATGACTTTCGCATGGCGCAGTACAGAGTCGCCGATGCGGTATCCTTTTTGTATTTCCTGCAGGACAACGCCCACTTCCGTTCCTTCTGGTGCGGGCATCTGCAAGACAGCTTCGTGCAGGTTTTCGTCGAAGGGCTTTCCGACCGCCTCAAGTGCCTCGACACCGAACCGCTTCAGGGCCTCGGCAAAACTGCGGAAGACAAGGTCAACGCCTTCCTTGAGCGATTCGTAGGACACATCGGACTGCTCAGCCGCATCCAGCGACCGCCGAAAATCGTCGAATACGTCGACCATGCTGTCGATGACCTTTACCTGTGCGCGGCGGTGCCATTCGGCTTTCTCTCTTTCGGTGCGGCGACGAAAGTTCTGCAGTTCGGCAGCGCGACGAAGAAGCCGATCTCGTGTTCGTTCCAGCTCTTGGGTAAGCCGCTCAATGTCCTGAGCGTGTCGGGAGCCGTCTTCCTCTAGAGACTCGGCTACGACATCAACGTGCTCTTCCGCTGCCAGCTCCTGGCCGTTTATTTCTTCTTTTCCCATGTAAGTTGTGGTGGTTTCTCTTAAGCGACTGCATGCAGGGAGGGTCTGTCCAGAAGCAGTGCCATGTTCTCGACAAGTGCGATGACTCGCTCGTAGTCCATTCGCATCGGCCCCAAAATACCCACTGTTCCGACAGATTCCCCAACCTGATACGTCGCTGTTACGACCGAATATGCATCCGCAGTCCGCTCTCCGCTTTCACTGCCGATACGCACCCGAGCACGGCCCTTGCGGGCGGCGTCCTCCCCCGAGCGGCCTTCAAAGAGCTCAACAACGTAACCTTCGTCCTCAATGATTTCAATGAGGCGTCTCACTTCGTCCGATTCTCTGAATTCCGGTTGCGTGAGAAGGCCTTGTGTACTACCGTGGCTCACACGTCCCAGTACCGAGTCCGCAAAGAGCTTGGCGGATTCGTTCAGGATCAGCTGTACGATGCCTGTACGGTCGTCGTCAATGTCGCGTGTACGCCGGGCGTACGTGCGGCGAATTTCTGCCAAGCGAAGCCCAACCAAGCGCTCGTTCAGGATGGCTACGACGCGGTTAAGATCACGGCGGCGGATTCTCACATCCGTCTGGTAGATGATCGTCTTTACAAGGCGGCTGCGAACGCTGATGACAATCATGACGTTCGGCGCCGACAGCGGCACCACGTCCAGTCGTTCCAGAATCCCCGTCGAAATTCGGGGGCTGAGGACTACCCCGAGAAGATTCGACATGTTGCTCAAAAGGCGAGAGCTTTCGCGGAAGAGCTCGTCCGAATCGCCCATCAATCGGTCCAGCTTCGCCTTCAGAAGGCGCTTTTCGACGGCGGAAATTTCTGGCAGATCCATCAGTTCGTCCACGAATTCCCGATAGCCGAGTTGCGTCGGCATGCGTCCGGCGGACGTGTACGGATGCCTGAGGTAGCCGAGCTCTTCGAGATCCCGCATCACGTTGCGGACACTTGCGGCACTGAGTCCTATAGGAAATTTCTTTGCCAGCGTACGCGACCCGACAGGCCCTGCCGTGTCGATGAAGCTCCGCACCACCAAACGCAGAATGAGCTGCTCCCTGGTGCCTAGCGGACTGCCCCTGCGGTATGAATGGCCCGTTCTCTGCACGATTCTCCAGAAGTCGCAAAAGCCCTGCCGAAGCATTTCTGACAGACATACCGCGGCAAGCTGCCTGTCATCTTGGCAGATAGACTTTGGTACGATTGGCCCTGCTTGCGGTTTCACAAGCGGGCGGGTCCATCTTCCTGTTGGCGCTTGCAGCCCCGGGCCAGGCCCGAACCCACGCTACGACTCGATCCTCGTGGAGTATCGCCAAACTCGCTGGCTTGGTGTGTGCAAGCTTGTAATCGGTCGACCCATTTCGCCACCGATTGCGCGCATCTCCGTCTGACAGAAGACGAATCAACGACACGCTTTGCGAGATTCACGCGTGCACCGTATTCACAAGACATCTTTGGTTGCAACGCCTGGACATGGCGGCTCATTGCAGTCAACACTGGCAGCTGCGATCACGCCCCCAGCACTGGAACTTGGTACACACCTTCAGTGCCAATGCTGGCTATCTGCGAGATCGCCCCGTCGGCTTCATCTGGCCGCCTGAGACACTGGAATCAAGAGCGGTCATGCTGGCGGGACATCTCACCGGTACGAATCTCGTGTGACCGGTGCAAAGCAGCAACTTTTCGGGCGTATCTTCTAAGCTTACAAATCCAGTCCCGAATGACGACAAAGCGTCGTCATCCGTGACGTAGTTCTGCTACAGTCCTCTATTTGGCTGACTCGGGTCTTCTAGGGACTGGTATGACCCAGAGGGTGCGTGTGCCTGAAACCGCCTAAATCGACACTTCGAGTCCATATTTCTCACCTGAAACCGTCTCCTGCCGCCGTTCTGACGGCCATGCTCCATTTTATGCCTTTATTCTGCGCTCCTTGCTACCAACCTCGTTCAGACCTTCCTTAAATGGAATATCGTCCGGACCCCTTCTGTAATTGGCACAGCTCCCGCCAAATCGACTGCTTCTTGCCTCTAGCAACGTTCTCTCATCACGGCCAGCCTCGCGCAGGTTGTAATGAGTGCTTCCGAGATCGTACGGTGATGGTGGACGAGAATCCTGCCACGTTACTTTCTGCGCTGAGATCCGGCGACGACAAAGTGCAAATGGGATGAATTCTCCGCACCATAGAACTCCCGTGCTTTGTATGGACAGTCCCTCGTTCTCAGAGTGCCGCATGCGCTGTAGGCGTGTGTGCCATTACGTCCACGGCCACAATCCAACACGAGCAGTTTACGCCAAGGAATGGCTCGCTGTGCTCCCCGCCCAGATTGGCTTCGAATGCAATCCACTCCACAACGGCACGTAAACAGGCCATCAATGATCTACAGCGCAACACGTCATTCGATCGTGCGTAATTTGACGCACATGTAATCCGCTAAGCGTCCCTTTAGATATGCGATTCTTGTCCACGGTGGCAGCAAGCCTCTTCGGAACGCTGATCGCCATCGGCCTTCTGCTGATCGTCTCCTTCTTGTTCCTGGCCGCTCTCGTGGCATCGTCAAACGTAGAGCCGTCTGTTCAACCCGGCTCTGTGCTCGTCATGGATTTGTCCGGGCCGATTCCTGAAATCGTCTCCAGCGACCCGCTTCTGATAGCCTTCGGCGGAGAGTCCGCCATTGACTCGTATGACATTAAGCATGCCCTAAAGAAGGCCGCTGTGGACAAGCGGATTAACGGCGTCTGGCTCCGCATGCGCGGAGTGGCGGCCAACTGGGCGACGCTGCACGAAATCCGAGAAGCCCTTCTTACCTACAAGGAGAGCGGTAAGTTTCTCGTTGCCTCCAGCGGCGAGTATGGAATGTCCGAACGAGACTTCTTCCTAGCGAGCACGGCCGACAGCGTCTTCGCATCTCCCGAAGCCTTCTTCGAATTCAACGGCCTTTACCTGGAGGTCATGTACTACAAAGGTCTCCTGGACAAGCTCGAAGCGGAAGCCGAAGTTATCCGAGCGGGTGATTACAAGGCAGCGGTCGAGCCATTCCTGCGCCGCGACATGTCGGTTGAAAACGAAACTCAGCTGAATGCACTGCTATCCGCTCACAATTCCTCCTTCATGGAGGCCGTTGCCGACGGGCGTTCGCTGGAGGTGTCTGACATCGAAGCGGTTGCCACGGACGGAGCACTGCTCACAGCGGCAGAGGCACGCGAGGTAGGTCTGTTGGACAGACTAGTATTTGAAGACGAGGTTATTTCTTCGCTAAAAGACTTGGCGGGCGTGGATGAGGATGATCCGCTGCGTCGAATCACTGTGCGGTCGTACGCGGCCACACCTGATTCGAAAGCCGGTCTTTCCACCGGCAATCAGGGCACTGTCGCCGTCGTTTACGCCGTCGGTACCATCGTGAGCGGAAAGAGTGGTACAGGCCGAGGCATCATCGGCTCGAAGACATTCAATGAAGCGATGCGCGAAGCCCGCCGGAGCAGCCGCATTAAGGCCGTCGTGCTACGGATCAATTCCCCCGGCGGTTCGGCGACCGCGTCGGATGCCATGTGGCGCGAAATCAAACTCACAGCGGAAGAAAAACCTGTCATCGTTTCGATGGGGGACCTTGCCGCTTCCGGAGGATATTGGATCGCGACCGCAGCTGACACGATCATCGCAGATCCCCAAACGCTCACGGGATCTATCGGTGTCTTCGGACTCGTATTCAACGTCGGCCAAACGCTTGAATCAAAACTGGGCCTTACAACAGACGGCGTGCGCACGAGCCCGTACGCAGACATGTTCTCCGGTATGCGCTCGTTGTCAGCGGCTGAGCGTGCACTCCTCGAACGTGCCGTCGCTTCAACATATGGGGAGTTCTTGCAGAAAGTCGCCGACAGCCGCGGGATGGATGTCGACGCCGTCGACCGAATTGGTCAGGGCCGAATCTGGACAGGTGAGCAAGCCCGCGAACTCGGCTTGGTCGATATCATGGGAACCCTCGACGCTGCCATTCGAATCGCCGCCGAGACAGCCGACCTCAGTGAAGGAACCTACCGGATCACCCGCCTGCCAAGGCCAAAGACTCTTATTGAAGGGCTCAACGACGCCTTTCTCGTCCGTGTATCCGACATGCTGCCGCAGCCTCTCAACAGGCAGACGGCATTCCTGGAAGAAATGATCCGCAATCAGGGAACGGTGCAAGCTCGAATGCAACTGGACGTTACTGTCCGGTAGGGCCCACCAGGACCTTGCCGGTCATGGACGGCGACACCGGTTCGCCCATCAGGGTCAGGATCGTCGGAGCCACGTCGCCGAGCTTGCCTGTGCGAATCGGACCTGCGAAGCCACTCTTGATGATAAGGTGTGGCACGAGGGCGGTCGTATGAGCCGTATGAGGCGTGCCGTTTTCGTTGCGCATCTTGTCGGCGTTGCCATGATCGGCCAAGATGGTAACGCTGTAGCCGTGCGCGACGGCAGATCCCACGACTTGTCTGGTACCCTCGTCCACCGCTTCGACCGCCCTAACGGCCGCCTCGAACACACCAGTGTGTCCAACCATGTCCGGGTTTGCGAAATTCAGGCATACAAAATTGTACTTCTCGAGCGCTAAGGCGTCAGCACACCGCTTCGCGACTTCCGGGGCCGACATTTCCGGCTGTAGATCGTAGGTCGCAACGTTGGGAGAGGCGACCAAGATGCGGTCTTCACCAATGAACCGTTCTTCTCTTCCGCCGCTGAAGAAATACGTGACGTGCGGGTATTTTTCGGTTTCAGCAACGCGCAGCTGCGTTCCTCCGCGAACTGAGATCGTCTCTCCTAGGGTTTGCTGCAGGTTGACGGTTTCGAAGGCCACGGGCAGACCGAAGGATTCGTCGTACACCGTCAGCGTGGCATAGAACAGCATGTCCAACGTCCGTTTCGGAAACGGCACACCCTTCCCACCAGGCAGGAACGCGCTCGTAAGCTGCCTGCCTCGATCCGCGCGGAAATTGAAAAAGACGACGGCGTCCCGATCCTCGATACGGGAATTGACGCCGCAGTCGATGGCACAGGGCTCAATGAATTCATCTGTCACACCAGCAGCGTAACTTGCCTCGAAGGCGGAAACTGCATCTTTATATACTCTACCCCGCCCTTCCGTCAACAGGAGATATGCCTTGCGGATGCGGCCCCAGCGATTGTCGCGGTCCATCGCATGGTAGCGTCCCACAACTGAAGCAATGCGTCCGGTTCCAATGCGCCCAGCAGCCTCCTCAAAGTCTCTTGCGTATCCCGCCCCGCCGTGCGGATCTGTATCACGCCCATCTGCGAAGGCGTGCACGAAAACACTGTCCGGCCCAAGGTCCTGCCGACGGGCAAGTTCCAGAAGCGCCTCCACATGTCGCAGCTGACTATGAACACCTCCGTCCGAAAACAGCCCTATGAGGTGGAGTTTGCTAGTACGCTCGACGGCGTGCCGGGCGGCGCGTACCAATACGGCATTGTCAAAGAATGAGCCGTTTTCGATGGCCAAGTCGATGCGCGTAATTTCCTGATTGACGATGCGGCCTGCACCCAAGTTCATGTGCCCGACTTCCGAATTGCCCATCTGGCCGTCTGGTAATCCGACAGGGCGCCCGGAAGCGCAGAGAGTGGAATGAGGATACCGTGCAAACAGTGAATCTAGAAACGGTGTCCTCGCCTGATCGATCGCGCTGACGGAGCAGTCGCGCGCGATTCCGTAGCCGTCCAGAATAATGAGGATATGGCGTTTTCGCGGGTCCATGCGGTAAAGTGGACGAAAGCAGTTGTGCCAACGTCAAACAACCCGATAATCCCGCACTTTTTTCGTCGTCACTCCGGTCTTCGTAAGAAATACACTCATGGAACCGCACTTCGGGCAGGCGACCTGTCGGGTACCGTACCGGTCGCGTTTCGTCACTGGCACGTCGAAGTAGGTGTTCCGAGTGCGGCACCAGTACTTGCCCCGACTCGAATCTAACCCCTCGATCGGCCCCGGCAGTCGTTCAAGCCGCCGCCCGTAGTCGCAGAGGTGGGCTATAGCACACTTGTCACACTTTGGCGATCGCGCCGTGCACGTATACCGCCCATGTAAGATAAGCAGGTGGTGCGCTTCTCCCCACGTGCCGCGCGGCAGGATTCGCTTAAGGCCGGTTTCGACCTTGAGTGGTGTGTCGGCTCGTTTGACCAGGCCGACGCGATTGGCTACTCGAAACACGTGTGTATCTACGGGAAGCGCATCCATGTCCGCGAAGGCAACGGACGAAACGACCTGGGCCGTCTTCCGCCCAACGCCGGGGAGCTTCATGAGCTCGGACTGGGTTTCGGGCAGACGGCCGCCGAATGTTCCTTGCACCATTTGGGCCATCCGAATGAGGTGCTTTGACTTGTTGTTCGGGTAGGAGATTGAGCGAATAAGCGGAAAGACTTCTTCGGGGATAGTCTCGGCGAGCTCCTGAAAGCCAGGATACGCTTCGAAGAATGCCGGCGTAACCTTGTTCACGCGCTCGTCGGTACACTGAGCCGAGAGGATGACGGCCACGATGAGCTGATACTCGCTGACGAAGTCTAATTCGCTTCGCGGTCGCGGAATGACGCGGCGCAGCGCAGCGATTACTTGTTCGGCGTGCTCATTCCTTGGTAGTGTGTCCATTCGAATTCGTGATCGTTTGCGGGCTCGGCCTGTGACGGGACTATCTAATCAGCGGCGGAGTCTCCCTTGGAATGACTGAGTGAAGATACCGTTTCAGCCGAGGCGCTGTGACACAAACGGAAATGGCACAGACAATCGGTTCGACGTTACCGGCGTCTAACGGAGTTGCACCACGCGAACCATGATAC
>JAAXGO010000079.1 GCA_012267425.1 Rhodothermales bacterium | reverse complement strand
CCTTAGATCCTTCCGCCCCCCCCCTTTTTCTCCCAAGGCTCCAACTCGGCGGTAAAGCTATCGCAGCTGACAACGGCGAGCAGCAACGCCAAGAACGGGAAGACACGGAACATGGTGTGAAGCCGCAGTATGCAGCCTCGGTGAACGATGTTGCCTATGATTACGACAGAGCTGCAACGTATGCAATGCGCCCGGAGACGCGGTTCCAGCGTTTACGGGCACACCTCTGCACCTGGCTCGACCGCGCGTAGTGGGCCACACAGCACCGAGGACGAGTGTGTCCTTTGGCGCTTGTGCCACCTACCGCCGGCGTGTGCTCCTCTTCTGCACGGTTTGCCACTGGCTTGAGCGGCAATGCAGAGGCTGCCGAAGCTGAAACAGCCGACTCTGGTGGAATCACTCGTAGTGGGCTTAACATCTGCCAGGAACAAGAAACGGCACCGTGAAGCAATCGACCCAGAAAACAGTAGGTCGGAACCGCTCATTGGTTCATGGCGCCCAAGTAACCTCGGCAACGGTACAGGACATTGCGGTGATGAGACCCTGTCTGCACGGGATCCGTCTGCGCCGCAGACTCCTGAGTTTTGACCTCCAGTGTTACCTGCAGGCACAACGAGGATTCCACTGTCTGCTGAAGCCCAATGCCGACGATACGCCAGGACTGAGTTCGCGCAGTAGGAGAACCGGCATATCGAGAAGTCCAAGCAAGCAAGGCATACTCGAGCTAAAAGTCACAGGAATCACCGCAACGCACCCCTTTCGACACGGCTGGTAGATTGTGGTGCCTTTATGCCGCGTGGCTGTCCTGAGTGTCGATTGCCCGCTCATTTTTCCCGTCGAAGAAATGCAGCTTCATGAGATTAAATGCCAGGCGGATCCTCTCCCCCGGCGCCGGAAGTGGTTGCGGTGCGACGCGAGCGACAAGCGACCGCTCCCCTTCGCGTGCATACACGAAAATCTCATTGCCCATAGGCTCAATGACGATAAGCGGCAGATCCGCTTCGGCAACTGCACGCGGCAGATTATGGCTTCCGGCAACGTAGACGTCTTCAGGCCGTATGCCCATGACGACGCGTCGCCCCGGATACCCCTCAATGCCTGCATTCGCTGCAGTATCAAGCGCAATACTAAGCTCTCCAGACAAAGCATCGAAGTGCAAGCCATCGTTTTCGCGTCGGATCAAACCGGGCACGAGGTTCATTGGCGGGCTGCCGATGAATCCGGCTACAAACGTGTTCAGCGGGTAGTTATAGAGCGCTAGCGGCTCCGCGATCTGCTGCACGTCCCCCTCCTTCATGACCACGATGCGATCTCCCAGCGTCATTGCCTCAACCTGATCGTGCGTGACGTACACCATCGTCGCACCTAGCCGTCGGTGCAGCTTGGCAATCTCGGTGCGCATCTGCACACGCAGTATGGCGTCCAAATTCGACAGCGGCTCGTCAAACAAGAACACCTGTGGCTTGCGAACGATCGCTCGCCCGACTGCGACTCGCTGCTGCTGTCCGCCTGAAAGCTGCTTCGGCTTACGATCGAGGATTTCTACGATGCCGAGGATCCCAGCGGCATGCGCCACACGCTCTGCAATGTCCTTCTTCGAATACTTTCTGAGCTTGAGGCCGAAAGCCATGTTGTCGAAGACAGTCATATGAGGGTAGAGCGCGTAATTCTGAAACACCATCGCGATGTCCCGGTCCTTAGGCGGCTCGTCGTTCACGTGACGATCTCCGATGTAAATGTCCCCCTCAGTGACGGTTTCGAGACCGGCAATCATGCGCAGCGTCGTGCTTTTGCCACAGCCGGAAGGACCGACGAGCACTACTAGTTCACCGTCTTCAATCGCAAGCGAACAGTCGGTTACCGCGACGTGCCCGTTTTCGTACACTTTCCTTATCCGATCAAGACGGACGCCAGCCATGGGAGACGAATCACTGAACAGCAGAGGCCGAAAGATAGTACAAGCGACCCTGCCGGAGGATACCTCACTCTTCGGCTACGACGACATCAACAACACTGCGTAGATCGGATTTTCGAGCCTTAGACCATCGAGGCCTGGGCCGCATGCAGGCCAAATGCCTGCTCTGGTACCTCGAGAACAGAGCACAACCAAGCTGGTCGACAACCTTGTCGGTCCGGAGGCGCCGCGTTTGAGAATCCAGTTTCCACGACCGTACCACGCAATCCATTTAACACATCGCATTCGATGAACGTCCGACTAATTCTGGAACAGATCGGCCGCACACTTCGCAGCACGGATTTTTCCGATCTCGGAACGCGCTACCAGGGGAAGGTGCGCGACACATATCAGATCGGCGACCGACTCGTACTCGTGACGACAGACAGGATTTCCGCGTTCGACCACGTTCTCAAACAGACAATACCGTTCAAGGGCCAGGTCCTTAATCAGCTTGCGGCATACTTCTTCGAGTCGACCCGGGACATTATCCAGAACATGATCCAGTCGGTGCCCGACCCGAACGTAACCGTGGCGACGCTCTGCGAACCGACGGAACTTGAATTCGTGGTCCGTGCCTACCTGGTCGGACATGCCTGGCGTACCTACCGAAGCGGCAAGCGAGAGCTCTGTGGAAAAAACTTGCCGGAAGGGCTTCGCGAAAACGACCGGCTTGCCAAACCAATCCTTACGCCGACGACGAAAGCGAAGGAAGGCCATGACGAAGATATCAGCCGCGAAGAGGCCATTGAGCAGGGTTTCATTGACGCCGACCTGTTCGATTATCTCGAATCGACGTCGCTTGCACTATTTGAGCGTGGAACCCACATGGCCGCCAAACGAGGCCTCATTCTGGTCGACACGAAATACGAATTTGGACAAACACCCGACGGCACCTATGTGCTGATCGACGAAGTGCACACGCCGGATTCATCCCGCTATTTTCATGCAGAGCCGTATGAGGACTTGCTAAATCGGGGTGAGCCACAGAAGCAGCTTTCCAAAGAATTCGTGCGCAAAAGGCTCATGGAGCACGGCTTTCAGGGTAAAGAAGGGCAGACCCTACCAGACCTGCCTGACGAGTTTAGGGCCGAGGTTTCTGCACGGTACATCGAACTCTTCGAGGCCGTAACCGGACAGACATTCGAGCCGGACATGCACCCGAATCCGACGGAGCGCGTGCGCAACGCGATTGAAGGCGTACTGTAACGATCCCCTTACGATGTGACTTGTGGCGGTTCGGGACCACCAATCCATTCTTTTGTGCCGTCCGCGTAGCGCTCCCGCTTCCAAATCGGGACCTGCCGCTTGAGCATATCGATCAGAAAACGGCAGGCTTCAAAAGCCTCCTTGCGGTGTGGTGTTGAAACGCCAATGAGGATGCTCGCCTCTGCCAAGGGCACGACTCCCAAGCGGTGGTGAATGCACATTCGCTTGACTGGCCAGTGCTCAGAAGCTGCATCCGCCAGACGGGCAATTTCCTTAAGGGCCATTGGGCGGTAACAGTCATATTCGAGATGAACCGTTTTTTTCGCTCCAGTCCATAGCCTCGTCGTGCCAACGAAGATGTCGATTCCGCCTGCCCCCGGCGTTTGCAGAAAGGAGAAGGCGCCGCCCACGTCCAGGGACTTGGTCCGAAGTTCGATCCACCGGGCGTCGCCAGTCGCCATGATTACCCGCCGCTCACGGGCGTAATAAGTGCGATTTCGTCAGTGGGAGACAGCCTCACGTCCTCGCGAGCGTATTCGTGGTTTACTGCCATGCGCACGATTGACCGATAGTCTGCAAGCAGGGGATAGTCCGCTACGAGTCGGTCCAAAAGATCCCGTCCGGTTGTGGACCCGACCATCTCTACGTGCACCATACTATCCCCAACTTTCTGTTTCAGCACGCTGAAGAGCAGAACGCGATATGTAGCCATGATCCGGTGCCGTTAGCCGAAACGGATTACACGTACGGGTTCAATGCGCGCCGCAATCCGTGCCGGAATATACGCGGCAAGGGTGCAAAGGGTTAGAGACACCACCGCGACCAGAAAGAAATCCAGCGGATCAATCGTGATCGGCGCCGTGCTCATATAGTAGGCATCCGCAGGCAGCGGAATGATGTCGTACCGCTGTTGCAGGAGTGCAAAGCCGAGGGCNNTTAGCGTTTTCCGCGAAGCGCCCATGCTCGCGAAGATGCCGATTTCACGCGTTTTCTCGAGGATGATCATAAGCAGCGTACCGACTATGTTGAACGCCGCAACAAGTACCAGTATGCCGATCACGATCGGGATGATAGCCTCCTGCAACTCTACCCACGCAAACAACCCACGGTAGATCTCGAAGATCGTCCGAGCCATGACGGGAAAGCCGTAGGTTTCTTCGATGTGCCGAGACAGAGTAGTCGCTTCGGCAACGTCCTTGAGCGTGAGGTCGAGTCTTGTTACCTCGTCCTGTCCGTAGTCGAACAGCTGCCGTGCGGCTTCCAGATCCGCGAACACGTACGTTGCATCGAAGTCCGCAAGCGACGTTTCGTAAATGCCAGTAACAACAAACTGCTTTACGCGTGGCCGTGCGGCAGGCTCGAGTTCCACATTCCGCGTCGAAAAAATAGTTATGCGTTCCCCGAGACTAATGTCCATCTGCTGCGCCAGCGAAGCTCCTATAACGGCTCCCAGATTGCCGCTGTCATCGCCCTCAAGCCGAGCTGATCCAGCTGTGATGTTGTTCTCAATGTATGTTGGCAGCGAATCAATTCCCCACAGGCTGACGCCGTCGATTCTCGCCTCCGCTTGCCTCAGCAGCGCGAACTCCACAATGACGGGCACCGCGTGCGACACGCCTTCCAGATCACGGATGCCTAACAGCATCTCATTCGCGTCATCCAGCGGCGCATGGCGAATGCTTTCAACCTGGACGTGTGCGCCGAAGCCGACAATCTTGGCTTCGATTTCGTTGGAAAACCCGCGCACGATCGCGAGCGCAAGAAGAAGTGCCGCCACTCCGATTGCTACGCCACCAACCGCCACGAAAGTGATGAACCGCAAGAAGCGGCGCCCCTCCTCTCGCTCTAAAGCACCGAGGAGATACCGAAGAGCAACGAACCTATGGAATGCCACGCGGGCGTCGGACGGAACGAAGATAAATTGTTCACACGCCTGGACGAAGCGGATGTTCGCACAGCATTCCTTGAGCGATTATTCGTTTGAAGTGCCCAATCGGCGGGATCGCCAACCTTGCGATGCTCCCACGTTACTAGGGTCCAAGGAGTGCATGAATTAAGAACTTGCCAGGTCAGGCCCGATCGGACGAACTTCAGCAGGCTACAACTCGGCCCTTATTTAACTGCAGCCCCAGGCTGAGCACGATCGAGACAAGCGAACAAGATTTGAAAGAGAAAACCCAGCAGGGCTACTGCTCACTTACTCCAGGCCGAGCTCCGCAACCAAATTCACGTTATAGGCCATCACCCACTCTTCGATGCGGAAGAAATCCTTGACGAACCACACCACCAGAATGATGAGCCCGATGATGCCGATACCAATGATCAAAGTCACGATGGAGGCGATGCCGAGTATAAGCATTAACTGGGCCTTCTCCTCGTGCAAATACCACCTGTGAGCACCGAAAATCCCCAACGAGTACAGCAGAAAATATGCCGCGGTCGCAGATTTTCTCTTCTCCATGTATTCCAGATAGACAAGGTTCATCGCCTGGGATCTTCACATTCATGGTCGTGGGTTGCCCGACACCAGAATCCAAGAAACTCTGCCAAGTTCCGGTTATACGTCGGTAATCTCCGGGCGCGTTTCAAGGAAATCACTGCGCGCTGCAGCAACAAGAAACGCCGTGTTACGTACCTTGCCGGTTTGTCGGAGGTCCGCTCAATTCATGTACTCCAGTCTCCATGAACAACACCATTGTCCGCTTCCCGATACCAATCAACGAGCCTGTTCGTGACTACGCCCCGGGCAGCACGGAACGTAGCAGTCTGGCCGCACGTCTTGAATCTCTCAAAGCAGATTCGCTTGACATTCCCGCATTTATCGGCGGCGAAGAGGTCCGGACAGGAAATGTGAGCACCGTGCGTCCGCCGCACGAATTGGCTTGCTCACTCGGCACTGTGCACCATTGTAGGGAAGTCGATGTGCATCGCGCCATTGCCGCCGCGACTGATGCCCGCCATGACTGGGCAAGAATGCACTTTGCGGACCGTGCAGCCATCTTCCTAAAAGCCGCAGACCTCCTCGCCGGACCTTGGCGCGATACGCTAAACGGGGCTACAATGCTCGGACAGAGCAAGAATGCGTACCAAGCAGAAATCGACTCGGCCTGCGAAATCATCGACTTCTTCCGCTACAACGTCCATTTCGCGGAGCAGATGTATGCAGAGCAGCCCGTCTCCAGCTCCGGAACCTGGAACCACCTCGAATACCGGCCGCTGGAAGGATTTGTGTTCGCCGTGACACCCTTCAACTTTACGGCGATATCAGCGAACCTGCCGACAGCCCCGGCGCTGTTGGGCAACACCGTCGTCTGGAAACCGGCGACGTCAGCGGTGTACTCCGCATATTGGGTATACCAGCTTCTGGAAGCCGCGGGCCTTCCGCCCGGGGTTATCAACATGGTACCTGGTCGTGGGCCAACAATCGGCGATCCCGTTCTCGCCTCGTCTCACTTTGCCGGGCTCCACTTTACTGGGTCTACGGGCACGTTTCAGCACATGTGGAGGACGATCGGTACCAACATTGCCGACTATCACAGCTATCCCCGCATCGTCGGTGAAACCGGCGGCAAGGACTTCATCATTGCCCATCCGTCTGCAGGGGTCAAGGAAGTAGCGACGGCCATCGTCCGCGGTTCGTTCGAATATCAGGGCCAAAAATGCTCCGCCTCATCTCGCGTATACCTACCGAAGTCGCTTTGGTCGGCTATCCGGGATGAAATGCTCGATCAACTCTCGCAGGTCAAGATGGGACCCGTCGAGGACTTCTCCAACTTCGTCAACGCTGTTATCGACCGAAAGGCATACGACTCCATTACCTCGTATATAGACCATGCGAAAGCAACTGACGATGCGACGATCATTCATGGGGGCGGCTACTCGGACGAGGAAGGGTATTTCATCGAGCCGACAGTGATTTTGGCTAAAGAGCCGACATATCGCTCTATGTGCGAGGAAATCTTCGGACCCGTCGTAACCATATTCGTCTACGAAGACATTCAATGGGAAGACGCACTCCGCTTGGTCGACGAGACATCCCCGTACGCTCTCACGGGAGCTGTTTTCGCTCGTGATCGGAGAGTCGTGGCGCATGCAACAGATCGCTTAGTCAACGCAGCGGGCAATTTTTACATCAACGACAAGCCGACAGGGGCCGTTGTCGGTCAGCAGCCCTTCGGCGGAGCACGCGCTTCGGGTACAAACGATAAGGCGGGCTCGAAGCAGAACCTGATGCGCTGGGTGTCTGTCCGCACGATTAAAGAGACGTTCAATGCGCCGACGCACTTCAGCTATCCATTCCTGGGTGCAAACGACTGAAGCGGACACGCAAAACGTGAATGCCGGCGCAGTATGCGGCGACCACTTGCTCTAAGCAGTGAGGACAGGAAGTCTTCGCATCTGTACTGTCTGCGCGCTAATACCCGTCCAATGGTCTCCCCTATTCGAGTCGTCCAATACGGGCTAGGACCGATCGGCTTGGCCTGTGCAGCTTCCGTCCTTAACAAAGCGTCAACTGGCTTAGTCAAACTCGTCGGCGCAATTGACATTGACCCGGCGAAGGCCGGAAAGGATTTAAGCGAACTCCTCGAATGCGACAACCTGTCAGGCATTACGGTTTCGGCGGACGCCGCGGCCGTTCTCGCACGCTCGGGGCCACACGTCGTTTTGCATACGACAAGTTCGTTTCTGTTGCACATGGCAGATCAGCTCATCGAGTGCGTAGCTGCGGGTGCAAACGTCATATCCAGTACGGAAGAGCTGTCCTTTCCATACGACCGGCACCCTGAAC
>JAAXGO010000078.1 GCA_012267425.1 Rhodothermales bacterium | reverse complement strand
ATCCGGACTTACAAACTCCAACAATCGGGACCCTACCACCTCGTCGTCCTCAGTGACGTCCACCGCAATCGTACGCACCGCGTCCAACGTGTCGGGAGAATAGACGCTCGCTGGCTGATCCGGGCCTAAGACCGTCATGACGCGAGTAATCCCGCTGTCAATCGGAACCGAAATCGCCTGATCCCAGTCGGGCGGATACTTCGCCACCATCGCCGCAAGGATGGCGGCATTATTCACTTTTCCGAGCTGCTCTGCTTGCACACGGACAATGGCCTCTTCGTACCAGGCCTGCACCAAGGCTACCTTAGATCCTTCCGCCCCCCCCCCTTTTTTTTCCAAGGCTCCAACTCGGCGGTAAAGCTATCGCAGCTGACGACGGTGAGCAGCAACGCCAAGAACGGGAAGACACGGAGCATGGTGTGAAGCCGCAGTATGCAGTCTCGGTGAACGATGTTGCCTATGATACGACAGAGCTGCAACGTATGCAATGCGCCCGGAGACGCGCTTCCAGTGTTTACGGGCACACCTTCTACACCCTGTCTCGGTCGCGCGCACTGGGCCACGCAGCACCGAGAACGAGTGCGGCCTTTCGGCACTTTGCCACCTACCGCCGGCACGGGATCGGTGTGCGTCGGAGAACACCGCAGTCGTTGTTTTTCGGTATTCGACAGGCACTTGTTCGTCGCAGAAGACGGCCGCTAACTGGAGGCTCATCGCACGACTACGGATAGCGGGAATCCACACTGCAGCCACGCGCGCCAAGCGGTCTGAGTCCCTGCCTAACAGTCATACATATTCGTCGCGAACCTCGTGCGAACAGTACGGGTATTAGGCAGTCAAAAACGATGGCAGTGCCGCGAGAATCCGCCGCAAAGAGGCCTTACCAAACGGGCGGATCTTACGACTTGCAAACGATCGGGCAACAATTGTCGAGAGATACGAATCCCGCGTGGTCAGCTGCCGCAGACGGGCGACGACCGAGCGCCACATCATGCGCACGGATCATCTGGAGAAACAGAAAAGAGAATCGAACCGCGACGCGGCGGACAGGTTGAAAACTATGGCCCAATAACGGATATTGCCCAAAGCCTACTACGAATTGAGTCAATCGGCGGTCTATGCGACTCTTTTTCGATCCGAAAGCCACACGGCGCACGCTTCGGCTTGTGGCTCTCGGCTGCCTCGTTGTCGGGCCGGCTTTCGCGCAGCGCGTCCCTGACCGTGCCGAGCAGATCTTTGCCGAGGCGCAGGAGCTGTATGCAAACGCATTCTACGAACAGGCCATCGAGCGATTTGAAACATTCCTGCGACAGTGGCCTAGTCATGACAACGCTGCCGAGGCGCTCTATTACCAGGCGGAAGCGTCTCTGATAACCGGGCACGGTGAACAAGCCGTGATGTTGTTTACGCGGTTTAGAAGGCGACACCGCTCCCATCCTTTCTTGCCGCGTGCCAGCTTCACGCTCGGCCAGCACTTCTTTGCCACCGAGCGCTACGAGCGTGCGATTAACGAACTTGCTTTGGCCTTAGACCCGAAGTTTCCCGCTGAGGACGCCTCGAAGGCCCTGTACTGGATGGGCGAATCGGCAAGACACCTCGGACGACTCGAAGATGCCCTGGAATACTTTCACCGCGCCGCTGACGAGTACCCGAAAACCGAGGCCGCCCCACGGGCCCTGTACACTGCCGGATTGCTGCATGTGGACCTACAAGCGTTCGGCGATGCAGCCGCCTCCTTCGAACGACTGGACCGGCAGTACAGTGATTCATCGCTTGGACGTGAAATACGCCTCGCCCTCGCCGAGATCTACTTTCTTCTCGAAGACTACGAAAACGTTATCGTCGAGGTGCTTGATAAACTGCCCTCTCTACCGCACGAACTGCAGAGCAATGCCCTCTTTCTGGCGGCCGTATCACATACGCGCTTAGGGAATATGGAAAAGGCCACGACGCATTATCTCCGCGTCGTGGAGAACCATCCCGGCGCAGATGATTATCGACAAGCACTATTCGAGGTCGCGTGGGCCTACCACAAAAAGGGCCTGTATGAATCGGCCGCGCAGCGCTTCACCGAGCTTGCGGCGGGACCCAAGGACGAGCTGACACAGGGCGCGGCGTACCACGCCGGTGCCAACTATCTGCTGGCTGGCCGAACGGCGCCTGCCATCCGCATGTTTACCCGCGTGGCCGATGAGTGGCCCGGGTCCAAACTGGCCCAGCACGCCTACTTCGAAATCGGTAGCGCAGCATACGCCGCAAAAGACTGGCAACGGGCACACGACGCCTTCAGCCGTTTGCTATCCGACCTTCCTTCCGCTCATGCACGCGGAGAGGTGCTGCTTATGCGCGGCTACGCCTCGGTTGGCTTGGGCAACCCCGAAGCGGCCTTGATTGACTTTGAAGAGGCCGCCTACCACGGGACCGCCGACCCGGGACTGCAGGAAGAAATCAGATATCGCCAAACGTGGGACAGTTTCCAAGACGGAGAGTATCTGCAATCGGGGCCGGCTTTCTTGGAAGTCTACCAACGGGACCCTCACGGACCGAGGGCTTCCGACGCCCTTTTCTGGGCCGCCGAGTCTGCCTATCAGACCGACGACCATGACCAGGCAGAGGCTCTTTTTCGACGCTATCTGCGCGAATTCAAAGATGAGGAGCACTACGCAACCGCGCACTATGCGCTGGGGTGGATCGCGTTTAGAAACGGGCAGTACGGACGATCAATAACGGAATTCGAAGCCTACCTGCGCCTTGCCGGCAACTCGGATCCGTTCGCGACGGACACCCGGCTGCGCCTTGGAGACGCCAATTACGGCCTCAAGCGATTCAACGAAGCGATTCGACACTATTCGCTTGCTGGTGCCTCCGTGCGTGATTATGTGCTGTTCCAAATCGGACAGTCGTACGGCCACACCGGCAATACATCTGAAGCCGAGCGCGCCTTCCGTACGCTCCTTTCGAGCCACCCAGACAGTGAATTTCGCGAAGAAGCGCAGTACGCTTTAGGATATCTCTACTTTCAGGCGGGCGACTACGGACAGGCCGTCAGCACCTACCGTACGCTGATTCGGATGTACCCGCGCGATCCGCTAGCGGCCAAAGCACAGTACGGCATAGGGGACGCGCTCTTCAACGGCGAACGGTATACAGAAGCCGTCGAGGAGTACGCACGGGTGCTTACCTCATACCCGCAAAGTCCGTTTGCGCCGGAAGCAGCGAGCAGCCTCCAGTATGCAGCCATTGCATCAGGCGACGAAACCGAGGGAGTGCGCCTCATCGACGAATTTATTCAGAGGAATCCGAATCTTCGGATTACCTCCGAGCTACGATTTCGGCAAGCAGAAGTAAAATATCAAGGCGGGCGGCTGGACGAAGCGCTCGATGACTTCAAGCGTTTCGTTGAACGGCGACCAGAGGCGGAGCAGGTTGCTAATGCCTGGTTTTATATCGGGGCGATCCATGAAGAGCGCGGACGTGACGGCGAGGCCGAAGCGGCATTTCGGCACGTCATGAACAGGCATGCAGGCAGCCCACGCAGCGCCGAGGCAGCAGGGCGCGTCGGCAGCCTCCTTTTGCGGCTCGACCGTGCGCAAGATGCCCTTTCCGCATTCCAGATCCAGGAAAGCCGCACAGATGAATTCGACCGACCGGCGGCCCTGTACGGTCAGGCGCAGGCTCTCATTGAGCTCGGGCGTGCGAGCGAAGTAGAAGGCCTCCTTCAACCAGCAGTCGACAAGGCCGGCAATAATCCTCACATCGCCCCGGCCGTCATGGGCTTGGGCCTCGCCGCGGAAGCGCAGGGCCACCGCTCTGACGCGCAGTCTCTCTATGAGCAGGTCGTTCGGTTAAGCAATGAAGAACTCGGGGCGGAGGCGCTATTGCACCTCGGTCGCATCCTGCTCGAAGGTGGAGAGCCACGCCGCGCCGTCGAAGAGCTCAGCCGGATGAATGCACTCTATTCGTTTGCTCCCGACTATCTGGCACGCGGCGCTCTGCTGCAGGCATCGGCGTTTCGCGAACTCGGACAGCACGCCGAGGCTCTACTGCTGTACGACAACGTGATAGCAGACTACGAAGGCTCGGCGTGGGCGGACAGCGCCCGTGCAGCCAAATCCGAACTCAACGACCAGTAACCGACATGAAACGGTGGCTGATCGGTCTGGCGACCTCCTTCGTCCCGCTTATGGCACTGGGGCAGGACACAACATCGACGACGCTACCCGATATCGCCCCGCACGAAGTCGAGATCCGCGGTACGCTGGAGGTCTCGCTGCCATCTCTGCAACGCCGCCCGTTCGTCGGTGACAACCCACCGGTGCAGGTCCCGGAAGTCACCCGCGACACGCCGCCCTTCATAGCCGAATACAAACCTGCTGCATTCGAATTGTCGCGTACCGCGCTCGAGCGGCCCGACCCTCCGTCGTTCGTGAGCACCGCGAAGCCGCCTGCGCAGTTCCTCATCGGAGCATTTGGTGGGTACTACCTCAACCGGGGCGTCAATACCCGCCTTACGATACCAGTCAGTGAATCGATGCAGATCTTCACACACGGTATGTATCGAGGAAGCTACGGGCACATTCCACCATTCGATGAGACCGGCACCTTTCGCTCGGAATTTGACACGGCGGAGTTTCAGGGCGGGCTTCGTGCCTCGGGTGGCTGGTGGAAGGCCGACATCCAGGCGTCCGGTTACTATGATTCCTTCGCTCTGTTCGGGCGGAAGTCACTGCCTACTGCTCCACAGCGTGACATCACCGGTCTGAGCGGACGCATGACGGTTGGGACACTCGGCGAATCCCTCATTCAGTCCCAGGTATCGCTTGAAGGCACCTCCACGCGGTTTTGGACAAGACACAAGGACCTCACCAGCACATACCTGAACGAAGGCCAAATAGCGGTAAACGCAGATATTAGGTACGACGTAGGAGGCGGGGATCTGTGGCTCGAAGGGATGCTTTCACAGGCCCAGCGGCAGCAAGCGATTCGAACGTCCACTACGTTCTCGATTGGTGGCGGTCTGGACGTTCAAGCCTCCCGAATGGCGGGCTTTACATTTGGCGTGATAGGAATCGGAATCCGTAACGACGTAGGACCCGGAGAAGACGGAGCGTTCCAGACCGTCGTGCCCGTAGTGCGCATACAATTCAGACCGGCTCGCCGATTCGTCATGTACGCGGGCAGTCATCCGCAGACCAATGCAAACTCAGCAGCGGAGACCTTCCGGATGAATCCTTACTTGAAGGCTCATCCAGATCTGAGGCCTTCACTCATGCCCGTCAATGTGGAGTACGGGCTGGCCTGGTACGTCGGGCATGCGCAGCTATCCGTGCGCGGAGGACGGCAAGAGGCGTCACAGTTTCTATACTATACAATCGACGACAACGGTCTTCCGGCGGCCAGCTATGACGAGGTAGAGATAGTATACGGCGGTGCTAGTTTCTCCTACGTTATTCTTGAAGGGCTGCACTTCATTGTCCGCGGCTCCCGGCGGACAGGTCGGCTCGGCGGCACGGATGCCAGCATTCCGTATCTGGCACCGATTACTGTCGAGTCTGTTGTATCGTACACATTCGCAAGAGAGAGGGGCTACTTGCAGCTGCGTGGTTACTATGAAGGCCGACACACTATCGATCTGCCTTCGGGCGCACCCGAAGTAGGTCGATACATCGACGTGGACGTATCGGTGACCTACCACTTCACGCCGCTTATCGGGATGCTCCTGCGTATCGAAAATATAGGACAGTCCGACAACAGTCTTTGGCACGGATATCCTGGACCGCCAAGAGTCGTTGGAGTCGGTCTTCAGGTGCGATGGTAAATGGGATGAATGCAGTTGATCCCGAAGCGACGGTTGATGTGGTCTGCACTGCACTTCGTGACTGTCTCGCGGAGGGACATGACGTCCACGCTCCAGGCCTCGGCACGTTTTGTATCGTCCACACTGCGAGCTACACAGAATCGCTTAAGGGCGGAGGGCTGACAATCGTGCCGCCGGCGCGGAACGTTCGGTTCGATCCTCACGCCGAGTGGCGGGAAGACTCGGCTATTTTACTAGAAAGGCGCGTGGCAGAGCGACTCGAGCTTGACGCGGATATGTCCGCTCCGCTCATCCGGGAAGTCTGCGGATTCATCGCCCGTCAGGCAGAACGTGAAAGTCGCCTCGCCATTGCAGGCCTCGGTACTTTCGCGCGCGAAAAAGATGCCTTATCCTTTGAGCCGGACGCCATCCTTGCCGCCGCAGTACAGGCATACTACACCCAACTCGAACCGGTACGACTGGAGGCGTCGCCACAAAGGGCCAAGAACCGCAAGGTGATCCAAGGCGTAGCGCTGACCACCTTCGTGGCCGGGGGGGTTGCAGCCGCACTGTGGTTCGGTCTCTCGCCGCGGGGCGAATCGCCCCCCCATGTGCCGGAGACGGAAACATCATCACCTCAGGCCATGGCAGAACCGGCCGCAAGCGAGAAACCTGCCGCAGTTGAACCACAACCTGATGAATCGCCCGTTCCTACCATCGACATCAACGCAGGCGGCTATACCCTCGTGGCCGCCTCGTTTGAAAACCGCGCCGCTGCGGTATCCGTTGCCGACAACTACCGCACTCGCCTTTTCGCCGACAACGTTGCAGTCGGTGTGCTCGAGACCAATACAAACGGCTCTGTGCGATATCGAGTAGCAATCGGGCAGGTCCCGACCGTTGACGATGCCGTCGAGCTCAAGAGCCGCCTCTCTGGTTTACCGGACGATACCTGGGTAGTGCGCATCACATCTCATCACTGATCTTTTGTCTCACACTACGCATCTAACATCCACGTCATGATGGTTCTTTTCGGACAGGTTGCAGATACAAGTGCTGTGTCAGAATACTCCACACAGGACGCGACCTCTGTCCTTGACACGCTGATCCTCGGCGGATGGGTGATGATTCCTATCGCGCTCTTGTCGATCGTAACAATCTTTGTCTTCGTGGAACGCATGCTGACGGTGCGCCGCGCTAGAACAGACCGCGTGCAGGTCATGGACAAAGTCCGGGACTACGTGCAATCGGGCAACATTGAGCGCGCGATCACCTACTGCCTGCATCACGGCAAACCCTTGACACACATTCTTGCACATGGTCTCGAGCGTCTGGGCAGGCCTATATCTGAGATCCAGGACGCTGTGGTCGCGACTGGCAAGCACGCGGTGTTCGAACTCGAAAAACGCGCCGACTCGCTTGCCACCATCGCCGGCATTGCTCCCATGCTCGGCTTTCTGGGAACCGTTACGGGGATGATCGAGGCATTTCAGGAAATCCAGAGGCTGCAAGGGAACGTCAATCCAAGCGTCCTCGCGGGGGGTATTTGGGAGGCGCTGCTGACGACGGCGGCGGGCCTTGCCGTCGGCATCATGGCGTTTTTCCTATACAACTTTCTTCTCGGTCGCATCAAGCGCCTGGTCAACGACCTTGAGCATTCTGCTACCGACTTTATCGATCTGCTGCAACAGCCATCCGGCAGCGGTCAGGATTCACATCGAACGACCCGATATCATGGAGTTTAATTTCGAGTCCACGAGAAAGCCGCTGACGAAGTTCGGGATGGCCGGCCTTGCCGACATCGTGCTGCTGCTTCTCATATTCTTTTTGCTCACGTCGAATTTCATTCCGCAATTCGGTATCCAAGTCAATCTGCCTCAGGCAGATGCGACGGCTCCGAACGAGCCGAGCCACGTATCACTGGCCATCACCGCCGACGGGCAGTATTTCGTGAGCGGAAACCTTGTGGAGCGCGAAGGTCTCTTGGCCGCCGTGTTGGAAGCGCGTGCATCCCACACGGCACTCGTCATCCGCGCCGACCAGGCAGCTACGATCGATCAGTTCACGGCCGCTGCGTCCGCCGGGCGAGCGGCCGGGCTGCGCATTCTCATGGCCACGGACCGGGAAGATCTTCGCCCTCGGTAGATGACGTATGGCCGCCGGACAGGATTATTTCGACGCGGCAATCAAGATTCTCGGCAGACTGCGCGATACGCAGATCGAAGCCATCGAAAAAGCAGCTACCATCTGCGCGGACTCCATCGCGGCCGGCGGTCTCGTCTTCCTCTTCGGGTCCGGTCACTCGCGCATGATGTGCGAAGAAATGACACCTCGCCAGGGCGGCTTCGTGGGGTTCGTGGCGCTCGTGGAGCAGGCCTTGTCCAATCACTTTGCGATAGTAGGCACAAACGGCCTGCGTGGCGCGCTGCATCTCGAGAAATACGAAGGGTACGCTGAGGAGCTCCTGCGTAATTTTCGATTCGGGCCACACGATGCATTTATCGTCATATCCACGAGTGGCATCCGCCCGCTCATCGTAGAAGCAGCCACGGGAGCGAAAGCTCGCGGGCTGCCAGTCATCGCAGTGGTGTCCACCGCTCATTGCAACGATTCACCTGCAGTCCACTCGTCGGGCAAAAAGCTCACCGATGTTGTCGACGTCACGCTGGACAACATGTGCCCCAAGGGTGACTGCATCTTGGACCTCGAGGGACTAGCATGGCGCACGGGCCCTGTATCGACACTGACGGGCGCCATGTTGATTAACATGCTGCGTGTGGAAGTGGCAGAACGGCTTCTGTCACGTAGCATTACGCCCGTCCTGCTGCCCAGCCACCAGATCGTCGAAGACTGCACAGCCGACGAGCAGTTGGACCTGTTCTACGAGGCCTATCGCAAGAGTCTCGCTCATTTGTATCGATAATGAATGAGGCGTACGTCATTGGGCTGGATGTCGGCGGGACGCGCATCAAGAGCGGTGCCGTCAGCCGAAACGGCACATTGACCGATACCGGGCTTGCCCCGTCCGGCTTCGCCATGAAGCCGGAGTCATTACTCGAGTGCCTCGCGTGCGAAATCCAACGTATCACGACCGCCCGCGGCCGAAAGCCCGAGGCCGTCACGCTGGGGTTTCCGGGAGCGGTGGATCCCAACAGAGGTGTGGTACTACTACCCGGCAAGCTGCAGATCGAAAGGTTTCCCATCGTTCCACTGCTTCGCGAGAGGACCGGGCTGAAGGTAACGGCTGACAACGACGGGCGGCTCTCAATCCTGGCGGAGGTA
The DNA here is from genome assembly GCA_012267425.1 of Rhodothermales bacterium. Lineage (GTDB taxonomy): Bacteria > Bacteroidota > Rhodothermia > Rhodothermales > Bin80 > Plut-88865. The sequence continues at coordinate 3,146 of JAAXGO010000078.1, read as the reverse complement.
CACTACGGACAGGCCCGCATGTACAAGTGGGCCGTCACAATTACGCTAGGCACGGGGGTCGGCTCGGGCGTGATGCTTGACGGCCAGATTCTGCGCGATCCACACCTGCAATTCGGAACGCAGGCTAGCCACATCATTCAGGAGGCGCACAGCGACAGACTCTGCATCACGCGCGCCCGCGGCACGGCCAACATCCTCTGCAGCGCGACCGCTCTGGCAATGGCGGTACGGGACGGACTGTATCGCGGACTGCCGTCAGTGCTCAGCGATGACTGGTTCGAAGACCCACACAAAATCGACTTTGAGGCCGTACTGTGGGGCGTTGACCAGGGCGATCGCCTGTGCCTGGATGCTCTCGGTCGTTGGACGTACCATCTGGGCTGCTTCCTGTCCAGTGTCGTGCACATGTACTCGCCGGAGATCATCATCTTGAGCGGCGGTGCAACGCACGGTGCGCGCCACTTTCTCGAGCCCGTCAGAGAACACGTCAACCAGCACACCTTCCACTGGCCACCGGACAAGAACATCCCGATCGTACTTACTGAGCTCGGCGAGCACGCCAACGTCCTGGGTGCAGCCTCGTTGGCCTGGAAGCTCGCAGACCGGTTTTAAGCCAATGTCCTACGCTTGCAGCACCCGCTGCGCTTCTTGAGCGGCTTCCCGTCCGGAAACGGACAAACCTTCGTCTGCAAGCAGATTACCGAACGCCGACAGAAAAGCGATGACATTGTCTGATCGGCTGCTGTACCCCATCAGCCCGATACGCCAGATCTTCCCGGCGAGCACGCCGAGTCCGGAGCCGATTTCTATTTGCCATTCGTCAAGCAGCCTCTGCCGGATACGCGCTTCGTCAATGCCGTCGGGCACCTTGACGGCATTGAGTTGCGGGATACGCTCCTCACGCGGAACTATGAACTGTATCCCCAATACTTCGAGACCGGCCTGGAGTGCATCATGATTACGGCGGTGGCGGACCCATGCATTCTCGACTCCCTCCTCTTTAAGCATGCAGAGGGCTTCGTGAAGCGAGTACAGAGCATTGATAGGCGCCGTGTGGTGGTACGTCCGTTTTGAGCCCGATCCCCAGTACCCTATCACGAGTCCAACGTCCATAAACCAGCTCTGCACCGGCGTCGTGCGGCTTTGCACGACGCTGAGCGCACGACCACTCATGGTAATCGGCGACAAACCCGGTGTGCACGACAGGCATTTCTGTGTGCCCGAGTAGACTGCATCCAAGCCCCAGGCATCAACCTGAAGACGCGAGCCTCCAAGAGACGTCACCGTGTCGACGATAGTAAGACAGTCGTAGCGGCGCGCAAGGTGGGCAAGTGTTTCGGCATCGGACAATGCGCCGGTTGACGTCTCAGCGTGCACGAAAGCGACGTAGCGCGCCTTCGGCGTCGCTTTGAGGGCCGCTTCGAGATTCTCTGGATCTACGGCCCTTCCCCACGGATCTTTTACCGACACGACCGTCGCGCGGGCGCGCTCGGCCATTGCTTTCAAGCGATTGCCGAAAACTCCGTTTTGGCAGATGACAATAGTATCGCCAGGCTCCAGTAGGTTGACCACACACGTCTCCATTCCGGCGGTCCCGGGACCTGACACCGGCATCGTCAGCGAATTCTCGGTCTGAAATGCGTACTGCAAAAGACGCTTGATCTCATCCATCAGGCCGACGAAGGCAGGGTCAAGATGACCGATCGTCGGGCACGCCATCGCCTCCAGGACGCGCGGCGCGACGTCGGACGGGCCGGGGCCCATCAGGATACGACGGGGAGGAATAAAGGCTGCTGACGACATGGTGCTGCGCAGTGTACAAAGGGCGCAATATACGTGTGAACGCCTCGACGAAACTGCGCCTCACCCTCGAAACAAGGCACTACCCCGATCGAGAAATGCGGCAAACCGGTCGGCTGCCACAACACCGCTTAGTTGCACAATCGGTGCGAACGGCTTGAGTGGACTGACGATGGCATACGTAGGCAAAGCTACCGTTCCGGCGAGATCTAGTTGATACTGCTGAAGTCGTGTATCCAGCGGTCCGTCGGTGTAGAGGCGAAGGAGGACGAAACCTGATTCGAAGCGGGTGGCTATTTCGGGTTGCGTGAACACGGTAGCCTCCATCTCACGACAGTTCGTACACGTATACCCTGTGAAATCGATCATTACAGGCCTTCCTACACGCGCCGCCTCCGCAAATGCCGCATCGATGTCATCGGTAATCCATGCTTCATCCTGCACTGAACGTGAGTCGCCCCTTCCGAAAAGACCGACCAAACTCACATCGTCCGACTGTCGCGGAGGCAGATAGGCATCCAGCCGGTTGAGTGGGGCGCCGAGAAGTCCCGGTATCAAATACAGCGCCGTGCAAAAGAAGATGACCGATCCCATGAGTCGTCCGATCCCGATGGGCACAGGCTGCACCTCACCAGCGAGACGCAGCTTGCCTGCGAGATAGAATCCTGCCAGCGCAAACAGAACGATGACCACGGCGATCGCGAGCGTTCTGGAAATCAATCCGAAGCCCCACACCAGGTCTGCGTTCGACAGAAACTTGATGGCTGCTGCCAACTCAATGAACCCGAAGGTGACCTTCAGCGCCTGCATCCAGCTCCCCGCACCCGGCATCACGTTCAGTGCTCGCGGAAACAGTGCAAAGGCCATGAACGGCAGCGAAAACGTCACGCTGAAGGCCACCATGCCGAGGACCGGGTAAAACCAGGCACCACGTGCAATCGCGGGAAGGAGCAGCCCCACGAACGGCACCGTGCAAGAAAACGAAACCACCGTGAGCGTACAGCCCATGAAAAAGACGCCGCCGTAGCCGGCACTGCCGCGCTGGTTGACCCAATTGACGAGGCCGGACGGCAGGCGCAGCTCAAACAGTCCCAGAAGTGACAGCGCGAAAACGACAAAGATTGCACCTATAGCAAGATTGACCCACGGGTTAGCTGCAATGGACTGCGCTCCTGCACCCTTGACCAACGCGGCCATTCCCGTGCCAAGCGCGGTAAACGTGCCGACGATCGCCACCCCGTAAACGAGGCTCATACGCACGGACTCGGAAAGCGAGTCGGCATGTTTCGTGAAGTACGATACCGTAAGCGGAATCATCGGATAGACGCAGGGCATAAGGAATGCAC
>JAAXGO010000077.1 GCA_012267425.1 Rhodothermales bacterium | reverse complement strand
GCGGGCTCACATGATGCGGCCCAGCGGGCAGCCGTGGTCTATTCGCTTTTGGGCACGTGCACGCTGCACGGCGTTAATTCGTGCTGGTTACGAACCTACAGAACTTCGTCTCGGTGGCACGAACGGGCTCTCGACGAAGTGCTACCCTTCTACTTTCATGGGATGCCAGGCACGGAGCGACGACGCGCCTCCATGGTATCGGAACAATACGTTCGCTTCGCCCGCAACGACCAAGCGCGAGAAGACTACGTGTATCTTCTGTATTCTCTGGCATCTGCCAACTGGGCTCTCCAGCATCTCCACGGTGCTCAGCCCAGTCTTCCCCGATCCTAAGGTCAATTCCCGTGCGGTCACTCCGGAAGAGGTCAGACTGGATAGAGCGTTTGAGGCCTTCAATCAAACAGGATCTCCAGATCTGAGTTGCTGTAGCCAAAGACTTCGAGAAGTCTCTGGCAACGATTCCCGATCGCCTTGGCACTCAGATGCACTTCGACGTACCACGGCGAGCCTTCTAAGGCCACCGGTTTTCTCAACTCCGTCGGGTCAGACGACACCCAGGGACGATAAGAGCCCCAAAGTGGCCGAACCGTGTCGATGAAGTCCGACGCATGCCGTCCGTGAATTGCGCCGTACACACCCACCAGGAGCTTCGCGTAACTGGTTGTCGAATATTTGCGTTCCCATAGGCGGAAAGCGGTTGGTCGCGAGTTTTTTCTTTTTTCTTCCTTTGTTGGCTTCGCCCCGCCAGACGGTTTGGGCGAAATAGGTTGCGACTTGGGATCTGGGAGGGTCATGCCCAGGGGCTTCGCAAGGTCGGCGAGCGTTGCGTGAAGACCTGTCTGCTCGTGAACCCGCTTGACCACCAGTGCAACCAGGTCGGAGTCCGGGCCATCGATCATCCCCCACCAAACACGTGGGATCTCGGCCTCCAGTCTCCGCTTTTCTTGGAGTGATTGCAGTGCCGCCTTAGCGTTGCTCTCGGCGCTTTGGCTGGCGAGCTCGGATCGCTCCAGGAATCTCTGCAGCAGTATGGAGGTCTCTTCGACTGAATCATCGTGAAGATTCAGGGTCAAGAAACGTCGCTCCAGAGGTCGCCCCTTCTCGCGGGGCAAGAAAAACCACCATTCGAGGCCGGTAGTGAGTACACAGATATCGACGCCCTCCTCGAAAGCATATCCCAACAACTGCGTGACATGACCGCCCAGCTTTTGTCCGGGTGCTTTCGCTTCGATGAACGCGACGGAACGGTCGTCATCCTTCAGCGCAATATCGACGCGTTTCCCTCCGACGGTGTATTCAAAGAAGACATGTGACGGGTCATCGCTTTTCCACCCGAGTTCGTTCAAGATCGGCAAGATCACTTGAGCCTTAGCACTCTCTTCGTTCGGAGGCTTGGGCAGGGTCCGTATGCGCTCTATTCTGTCGTTCAACGGCATGCGCTCCGGCTCCTAAGTGGTCCAAGTGGGCTGAGGTCCGCTTATCCAAAATATGCCTTCCGTGCAGTACACACAAGCATCGGCGGACCGGGACGGGCATGTCGGAATCTATCGCCCAGGTCCCGGACGCGCGCCGGTGGCCGGCTCGCCGACTCTCTGGACGACTATCCCACGGTAACAAGGAAACAGGCCGTCGCGCTGCTCGAACAAGGAACTGCTGCGCCTCGCGGCGGATCATGATTTCGGTGTCCTCATCACGGTGGACCAAGGGTCGCGTATCAGCAGAACGTCCGGGATCTTCCGATCCCTGTCGTCATCATGACCGCCAGTCGCACCAGATTACAAGGAGTTGCGCCCGCTCGTCCCAGAAGTGATTGCCGTTCTAGCGAACCCGGCAGGCCGGCGGCGCCGGGGATGGAGTACTGACGCCGAGCAGGTTGGATTTGGACGTACCTTCCCGCTATTTTGCTCCGTCCGCGAGATGGTGCGGTAAGCACACTTTTTTTGAGGATAATGCCAACTGCAAACGACACCGCCTCAACAGTCCTCATCGTCGATGACGAGGACGACATCCTCGACCTCCTAACCTACAACCTAGAGCGTGCAGGACTCAAAACCGTTACCGCCAGTGACGGGATAGGCGCGCTCCATCAAGCGCAGCGCCACAACCCGGACCTAATCATGCTCGACATAATGATGCCTCGTCTTGACGGACTTAAGACGTGCAGGCGCTTTCGACAAGATCCGCACTTGAGGCACATCCCGATCCTGATGCTGACAGCACTAACAGGCGAGCACGATCACATTCGCGGACTAGACGTCGGAGCCGACAGCTATCTGCCTAAGACGAGTGCCGTCGGCGTGATTGTCAGTCAGGTAAAAGCACTCCTCCGTGGCGTCGAACGATTAGAAAAACCGCCATCGCTGCTTTCGATACACGACCTCGAAATCGACCGAGATCGTTACTTGGTTATCAAGCGTCGGGGCGACGATCGAACGGAGTTGCGCTTTCCCCGGAAGGAATTCGAACTCTTGCACTTCCTTGCCTCTTCTCCGGGGCGCGTCTTTGATCGCCAGGAACTCCTCAACCAGGTCTGGGGCAAGAACGTCTTCGTCGTTGACCGCACCGTCGACGTACATGTGCGCAAGATCCGAGAGAAGATCGGTAGTAAGTACATCGTGACCGTAAAGGGCGTGGGCTACAAGTTCGCCGAACGCCTGTAATTGCGGCCGCTTCGCTTGCAAACCGTTTGAATGGCTCAACAGTGGACCGGTCACAAACTATCTCGGCGGCTTGCCTTGTCGGTAACAGCGGTCGCTGCGCTGGCACTCCTCGCCCTTATCATGGCTGGCCATGGACTACCGCTAGAGTACGGCGGCGGCGTCCTTTTGGTAATTGGACTGGGCAGCTACCTCGTCGCATACCGCCTGTTGGCCAATCGGCTGTCGTTTGCCCGCGCGACCGTGGACCGGATCCTCCAGTCGGACTTTGCCAACCTGGAACCCGCAGAGGAATCGGGCACTTCCGACGAGCTCGGTGCACTTATTGACGAGCTGTATCGGACGGGCGTAGGCGTGGAGAAGAAAATGCAGGACCTTGAGCGCATTGAACACTATCGGCGGGAATTTCTGGGCAACGTCTCACACGAACTGAAAACGCCCATTTTTTCCATCCGCGGCTTTGCCGAGACACTTCTTGAAGGCGCCCTGGAAGACGAGCAAAACAGCCGGTCCTTCGTGCAGATAATCCAGCGGAATGCTGAACGACTCAACAATCTGGCTGAAGATCTGGGAGACGTCACCCGCATCGAAATGGGCGAACTCGAAATGACCATCGAGCCTTTCAGTCTGATGCTGGTAATCAACGAGGTCATCGAAACCCTAGAGCCGCTGGCCGAGACTAAAGAAGTCTCTCTCCGGAGCAAAGTCACAAACGACCTGCCTGACGTCACCGGAGACCGAGAGCGAATCCGACAGGTCCTCACCAATCTTGTCGACAACGCTGTCAAGTACAATACAAGCGGGGGGCACGTCAACGTCGTAGCACACCTCTTACCATCCGGCAAGGTCAACGTGTCGGTAGTAGATGACGGGATCGGGATCTCCCACGAACACATCACGCGCCTCACCGAGCGGTTCTTCCGCGTTGATACGAGCCGATCCCGCAGCGAGGGCGGAACAGGACTCGGGCTCGCCATTGTCAAACACATTCTTGGCGCTCACGGCAGCCGGCTGCTCACCGAAAGCTCTCCGGGACGCGGTTCGACCTTCGGCTTTTCTTTGCCGACCCTCCCTCAGAAACTGTAAGCCGCTCTACCTCGTGACGGCTGCGTAGACCGCTTGAACCTGCCGTCGAAGCTCCCCTTCCGATCCTGCGTTGTCAATCACCCAATCCGCCCGACGCTTGAGCTCTTCGGGGCGCCACTGGTGCCGCATTCTCGAGCGCACCTGCTCTTCGGTGACACCATCGCGCTCCATGACCCGCTGTATGCGCAGCTGGTCGGGCGCGACAACAACGGCGACGCCATCCAAGTGCGCATTACCGCCACTTTCAAAAATCAGGGCCGCTTCGTGGACGAGGACCGGAATCCCGCACTCCACCGCGCGCTCGTGAGCAAACCTAAAGCCGCGGTGTACTCGCGGATGAATGATCGCATTCAGACGCGATAGGTGCTCCGGGTCGCCGAAGACCAAGTCCGCCAAATACTTGCGATCGAGACTTCCGTCAGACAAGTAGCTCCTGAGGCCGAACGCGGCCGTTACTTCTTCGCGTGTGCCACCGTCGCTTTCCATAAGGCGACGGGCCTCCACGTCGGCGTAGAAGACGCGTGCACCAAGTTCTTCAAGAATTCGGCACGCAGTAGATTTTCCGCTGCCGATGCCTCCGGTTATGCCAAGCGCAAAGGTCATGGTCGACGCTTCGTTACAGGACCCACGAAACTGTCAGCGCGACCGTGGGAATCAGCTTTCGCGTCCCCGTTCTAGCCGCCGCACGGATGCTGTCCGCCGCATTGTCCGGCAGCGTCCCATAGAGACGCCGGCGTATCCGCTGCATGTTGGCCCACGCATCGAGTCGGAGACGGGATGCGCCCACTGTCCATACCAGGCCCGCGGTCGGACCCTGCTGCTCGATCCATCGCCGCCCTGGACGCGAAATCGTGGTCGTCCGTACGTGCCCCTGATCGTCGAAAAGGTCGTTGCCGTCTGCGTCCTGAAGGGGGTAGCGCACGGACAATACGCGGTCAAAATCCGTGCGGACGAACAATCGCCATCCGACGTCGGCAAGAAGCCGTGTTCCTGTCTGCAGACGCACCCACATACTGTACGTCCGTAGAGTGTCGACCGGGATTTCTGCGAATTCGGTCCAGAGGAGCCGCCCGAGTCGGAGGTCTGAATGGCTGCCGGTCGCACGAAGCACCACATCTGATCCCAAGCGTCGTTCGATGTCGGTCTCGAAGCGCAGCTCGCGCGCCGACTGATCCGACGAGCGGCGACCCGGCAACACGAAGTCGTCCACCGTGTACGTCGCTCGCACTTCTGTGACAAAACGAAGGTCCGTCCGCTCCGAAGGCCTCCATCGAATCGTCGGCCTCAAGCGCAAGGAGCGCTGCACGCTATTGTCCGCCGACCGTTCTGCTTTCAGATAGACGGCGTGGTACCAGGAGCCAAACACACGGACATCGGACTGAACATAACGGCTTAGCCGAAGCTGCATGCCTATTTCGCCATTGTGGTAGATTTCGTCGCGATCGTCTGGGTTGACATCCGGCGTATCATGCCGCACGATGCGCGAACTCGCAGTAGCCGTCATTGTCACTCGAGGCACTATGGTTAAGCGGAACCGCCCCCGCACACCGAATACACCTTCCTCATAATCCGCCTGGCGGAGCAAATTGTTCTTTTGGGTAGCCTCCGACCTCGGCAGCGATTCACTGTTGGCCAGGTTACGGCGTTCCGTGACCGCACCGGCTTCAACGGCCAATCGTACGTCCGCGCCCAGAGAGGTATAGACGAGCCCCAGTTCGGTGTCAATGGCCCGTCGGTTGAAATTCGTTTCGAAAAAGAGAGCCGCTTCCGGTGCATTGTGCGTTCGGATGAATCGGTTGTTGGCGCGGATGTCCGTTTGGCTCATCAGGCTGATACCCCGAAAAACCGGAGTTTCAAATAGCAGATTGAATTCCAGAGTGTCGCTTGTGGTCGCCTCGATGGCCTCCATCGCAGCGTCCCGGTTCAGAAACGAAACAGCCCGATACGTATCGCGCCGATGGCTCGACAAACGAATGCCCGAAGTCAGCCGGGCACTGCCGAACTGCCGATCCGCCTCTCCCTGCAAGTGCAGTGTGCCCGCTCGCCGCGGTGTGATACGCTGCCACGAACCATCGCCTGCAAGACGGATGGTGTAGCCCGCCGCGCTGCGGGGCGCGATTTCCCCACCGAATCCGACTACCGGACCGACGTCCGGCCTCTGCAGAGCTGCCCCAGTGCCGGCTCTCGGCCGGCGATCCCAGGCAACGCCGAGATACGACTCCAAAAAATCCCGTCCTGAAGACGTAAGCCTGTACGTGCCATATACCTCCTGCGTGAACGTTTGGCTGAGCCCGTACCATGCCGTGCGGGTGTGGACTCCGGCCACATGCCTTGTTGCAAGTTTACGCTCAACTTCGACACTCAGTCTGTCCTCGTCGCGGAAACGAAGCTGATCGCCGAATAAGATGAAGGCATCACTCAGAAACTTATTGCGGAGTTGGAAGCGCCAGTCGGATGTCTCGATGCCGTAGAGCGCCGTGGACGTCCAGCGAAAACGATTCACCTCACGCTCGAAACCGGTCTCCAGCCGTTGGGCCGCCGCATCCACCGCCAGCATCAAGAAAACTGCCGCGAGAGCGAGGAAGCAACGCGGTAAGCGGGGCATGGCACTGCGGTTGAAACGACGCGGCGCCGGTCGGAAAGACGACCTTCGTGCCGGCTCCCTTCACCCCGGCGGCCAACGCATTGGCCTTCCACCGAGGACGTGTATGTGCAAATGATCCACGGTCTGTCCGCCATGCTGGCCGGTGTTGACGACGATACGGTACCCCTCGGAAAGACCTTCCTCCCGTGCGATCCGCTGTGCCACTAGAAGCAGGTGGCCAGCCAGGCCTTCATCGTATTCGGTCAGGGCATCAAGGGAGGCAAACGGCCTACGAGGCACGACAAGAACGTGTACGGGAGCTTGGGGATGGATGTCCCTGAACGCCACGCACCACTCGTCCTCGTGGACGATCTCCGCCGTGATTTCGCGGTCAATGATGCGTTCGAACACGGTCTTGGACAGCATGCCACTCGATGTCAAGCTGCATTAATCAATCAGCCGTGAACTTGCCCCTTTGGCGAACAATCGCGGGGTCTTTTCGTTCCTTGCCTGCCTGTGGGAGTTCGTCCGAAGTCCGGGCAATACAATGCCGACCGTCTCCGTAACGCGCAGAACGTTTTTCAACGCCGCCCACCGGCTACACAACCCGTCGAAGTCCGATGCGTGGAATAAGAAGGTGTACGGACGGTGCAACAGCCCCAACTGGCACGGCCACAACTACGTGCTGGAGGTGACCATTCGAGGCGAGCCGGATCCGGACACTGGTTTTATCATGGATCTCGACGACCTCCACACCGTGATCACAGAGCGGATTATCAACAAGGTTGACCATCTGAACCTTAATTTGGATGTCGATTTTCTGAGGGGTGTTATCCCGTCCACCGAAAACCTAGTCATCGCCTTCTGGCGCGAACTTGAACTGGCATTGCCAACCGGACTCCTCTGCAAGGTCCGGCTGCACGAGCGGGAACGGAACATTGCCGAATACACCGGCGATTGACCGAGCGGCGCTAGAAATGGCTTGCTCTGAATTAACTGGCACCGGAAAATGCGCAACGGAGGACCCTCCGTCCAGCTGAAGAGCCTCGGGGACGGTGCCACCGACCCTAGTAACGAAAGCGTTGCCCGTCACGTGCACGCCATCCTCGAAGCGCTGGGCGAGGATCCTTCGCGAGAAGGGCTGCGCCGCACTCCGCAGCGCGTTGCGGAGGCGTATCGCTATCTTCTTCAAGGCTATTCACAGAACGCACAGGAAATCCTCGAATCGGCAATATTCGAGGGTAACTACAATCAACTCGTTCTAGTCAAGGACATCGAACTATTCAGCCTCTGCGAGCATCACCTCCTGCCGTTTTTCGGCAAGGTGCATGTTGGATACATCCCGCGGGGAAAAATCGTCGGTCTGAGCAAGATTCCGCGGGTCGTTGATGTGTTCGCGCGCCGGCTTCAGGTCCAGGAGCGGCTTTCGGTCCAGATCCGCGACGCGCTACAGTCTGCGATCAATCCGCTCGGAGTCGCGGTCGTCATCGAAGCCACGCACTTGTGTATGTCAATGCGTGGTGTAGAGAAGCCGCATGCGATTACGTCTACGAGTGCAATGGGCGGGGACTTCCTTCACAACCCGCGTGCACGTGCGGAATTCATGCGCCTGATCGGGGGCACATGAGGACGCGACCCGATCAAGCGAAATCCGCTTGAGTGGCAGACTGCAGGCCGCTCTTCCGGACTGTGTTCAATTGACTTGCGGATCGGCGGGGAAATTCGCGAGGAGTGCATACTCTCCTCCCATACTCCGCATCGTGGTTCGCCACAAGTCTTTCGGATCTTCCGAGAACACGAACCTATCCTGGGCAGGGCACAGAATCCAGCTATCCGCACCGAGTTCGGCCTCAAGCTGACCTGGCATCCACCCCGCATAGCCTATAAAAAAGCGCAGATTTCCCGGCGAAGCAGCCTTCGTATCCAAAAGGAGCCGTATCGCATCGAAATCTCCGCCCCAGTGTACGCCATTGACAATCCGGGTCGCTCTGCTGACGAAGTCGCCGTGACGGTGGAGGTAGTGCAGCGTGTCTTGCTGCACGGGGCCACCGAGCGAAACCAACTCGTCGCCCGACAGGTCATTCCTTAGTTCGCTCAGATCCATCGAAAGCGGCCGATTCAGAATCAACCCGATGCTACCTTGGGTGCCGTGCTCGCAGAGCAGCACGACGGAGCGCCAAAAATTGGGATCGCGCATCATCGGCGCTGCGATGAGCAGCGTGCCGGCTGCTGGCTCCGTTATAGCCATAGGATCCGTTCAGGTCGGGTCTGTACACTCTCTGGCAAGAGAGCACACCGCGGGTCACACCAATAGTTACCGTTGTGTGTAATTGACGCGACGGTCACAGCGTTGAATCGCGGCGCGAGCTTAAGAAGCGCCGGGACGACTTCATCCCACAAATTGGATCGTGCCAGGCGACTCCGGTGCCAACGTGTACGCAACGCTACGACCGTTCTTCTATAAACGCGAGGCTCCCAAATCGGCACACTCTCGTCGAGGACGGAGTGGATACTCCTAAGAACGAAAATGATGAACGCCATCATGTCCGTGGCTTCCTCGATGCGGCCATATTCCGGTATTTGACGCTCTTGACACGCCGAAAGTTACGCCTAACGGCGCTTGCCTACACGCTAGGGTCCGCCGCTGCGCGACAGAGCCGGAAATACGAGCCGGCCATTCGTCGCATCAGCTCCGCAAGCGGCCAAGCCACCACGTCAGCTCCGGAAAGCTCAGCCCGTAGGCAGTACCCAGATAGAGCATGCTATAGAGCCCCACAACTATGGCTGCGGTCGCTACGGTCGGCAGGCCGGGAAGCAGCCACCATACCAGCGTCGCGGGCACTGCGGCAAGGATCGCCAAGCCGGCCACCTTCACTATCGGTTTCCAGTGCACGCCAGAGTCTTCTAACGAACGCTTCAGAAGAACCCGTAGGCGCCAGAGCTCCAGCCAGGCGGCTACCGACGATCCGACGGCAAGGCCCGCCGCGCCGAGGAATAGCTCGCCACGCACTGCCTCGGGAAGATGCACCACGTCGCTTACCGCCCATCCGTCCAAGAGCATCATGAGTGGCGCGGCTACAGAAACCGATACGACGAGTCGCAGCCCGGCTAAGCGCGCTGGCGTCTTTGTGTCGCCGAGCGCCCAGTACGCGTTTTGAAGCAGCCTCGAAAGTGTCGTCGCCACGAGGCCGACAGTGTAGGCGCCCAAGACCACGTAGACCAGCCAGTTGTCGGCGAGCCCAAATTCCCCCCTGCGGAAGATAGCCCCGATGACGAGAAAGCCGAATGCCAAATAGCCGACTGCCGTCGGAACAGTCAGAAACATACTCTGACGGATCGAGCGACGCAGATGGTCAAGGAACTGTGCCCGTTCGGATTTTCCTGCCCGGGACAGCTCCGGCAGCTCCGAAGCGGCCACCGACAGACCGAACAGGCTGATAGGCAGTATGTAGAGAACGAGTGCCGAACGTAGCGCCGCCAGCGCGCCTGCGGCCAAAAGGGATGCCAGAAAAAGATCAACCCAACTCGACAGCTGCACGATGCCTCGGCCGGCTACGGCCGGGCCGAAGGCGCGGATCGCTGTGCGCACGCCCTCAACTTTCGTGTCGAGCGATATGCGAAACCCTTCAAGTACGCGTAACGCGGACGGCAGCTGGACCAAAAACTGCAAGAGTCCACCGACGAGTCCACCGACAAAAGCTGCAAAAAGAAGCTGGTTCAGCGCCGCGAGGGTCCACGCCCCGTCCTCGGCACTCCCCAAAAACCAGGCTGCACCAATCAAGAATCCTCCGATGATGGAGGCGTTCCAGAGAACCGGCGCGAAGTAGGGAAGAAAAAACCGCCGGTGGCTGTTGAGAATGCCGAGTGCCCACGCCGAAAGCACAATGACACCGGACATCGGAAAAATCAGGCGGACCGCCTCAACAGTGAGCTCGTAGCGGTTGACCACGAGTTCGCCTGCTGCCACGCGTGCGGCGTCACCCAGCCATCCGAACATGAGCACGCCGATGAGAGGCTTCGCCAAGAGGACTCCCGCAAGAACCAAGGCGGAAACGAGCATGGTGAGAAGGCCGAAAATGCTTCCTGCGAAGCGTCCCGCCTCCCGCTCTCGCCGTTCTTCCAACAACCGGCTGTAGACTGGAATGAAGGCCGCCGACATCGTCCCTTCTCCAAGGAGGTTGACCAGGACGTTTGGCGCCCTGAAAGCAGCCTGGAAGACGTCGGAATGCGCGCTAATTCCAAAGAAAAACAGTGCAATTGCGTCGCGGACCAGCCCGAAAAGTCGGCTGGCGAGAATGCCTGCCGCTACGACGATCGCCTTGCTTCGTCTCGGTGGCGCCATGCTGTGGCCGGATCTCCAACCCCGGTAACGCGAATACCAAGCCCTAACATAACGAAGGAGGGTGCCAAATCTGACTTAGCAGTCGACGCTGCGTATCTTGCCGGGTGCGTGCCATTGCAGGCGGCTCCATGATCGAATACGTCTCCGGGATCCTTTCGTCCAAGAAGCTCACGCTGGCAGTCGTGGACGTTCAAGGCCTCGGTTATCGCCTTTTCATTCCGACGTCTACTTTCGACCGCCTGCCCACTGTTGGGGAGCGGGTCCGGCTCTACACACATCAATACGTTCGCGAGGACGTGCTGCACCTATACGGGTTTCTGACTCTGCCCGAAAGGACAATCTTCGTTTTGATGATCGGCGTCTCTGGCGTGGGACCCAGACTGGCTCTTGCAGCACTCAGTACCATGACCCCTGCCGAAATCCAGCAAGCGGTGCTCGACGGTGACAGTGCTCGACTCGTGATCATTCCCGGCGTGGGGCGCAAGACGGCAGATCGCCTCGTCGTGGAACTAAGAGACCGTGTAGGAAGCCTTGACGTCGTTGCATCGAGCACCGTATCTCCAAGTGGCACTCGGGAGGCCCGGGCCGACGCGCTGGCGGCACTCGAAGTCCTCGGGCTCAAAAAAAGCGTCGCTCGGCGGCGGATCGACAAGGTCCTGCGGGCGCATCCCGAACTCGGCGGCGCCGACGAAATCATCCGCCACGCCTTGCGCGAGTCCTGAGGGCAGCGGACAAGGCCCCCGTCCTATATTGTGCTTTCTGCTCACGTATGCCAATCGATCGCCCATGACATCGACTTCTCGCCGTGACTTCCTCCGACGTGGCGTGCTCGCCGGCGCCGCCGCGGCCATCCTTCCCACTGCAGCGGGCGCCGGAAATGTGAGGTCGCCGGCACCCGTAGTCGTCGCGAGCGGCAACGGGCTCGGCGCGGTTGCAAAAGCCGCTCACGACATCGAAGCCGGCGCGTCGGCACTCGACGCCGCAATAGCCGGTGTCAACCTCGTGGAAGAAGACCCAACAGACACGTCCGTCGGTTACGGAGGACTCCCCAACGCAGACGGCATAGTGGAACTTGACAGTGCCGTAATGGACGGTCCGACCTGCAGGGCGGGGGCAGTCGCCGCCCTACAGGGAGTCAAGAACCCGTCGAACGTCGCACGCCTCGTTCTGCAGCGAACGGACCACGTGCTTCTCGTCGGCAAGGGTGCTCAACGCTTTGCGCGGATGCACGGGATTCCGGTCGAAGACTTGCTCACCGATCGCGCCCGCAAAATCTGGGTCCGCTGGCGCGAGACGCTCTCCAACCGAGACGACTACTTGCCACCACACGGCCCCGAGGATCGCGATTTGGGAGAAGCGCTTAAGCGCAACGAACACCACTGGGGTACAATCCACTGTTCGGCCCTGGACCTACTGGGCAATCTCGGCAGCGTCACGACTACCAGCGGCCTTGCGTTCAAGATTCCGGGCCGCGTCGGCGACTCGCCGAT
>JAAXGO010000076.1 GCA_012267425.1 Rhodothermales bacterium | reverse complement strand
TGGCCCGGCGGGCAGGCACTCGGCACAGCTTCGACGGTCAGCTTTCAAATGGCAATCAACTTCATCATCTGGGCGCTCACGCACTGACCGTGTCTACTCAACCGTTACGGTAATTTTCTCCGAAATGACCGGCGGATCGTGAGGAATGTGGAGCCGGTCGCCGAACAAAAGCTGCAGGGTATGCGTGCCGCTTGGTAGCTCGAGTGTCGTTTCAGTTTGCCCATTCCCGAAATGCAGGTGATTCGCGTCGTTAGGAAGTGGGAGATTCATCGGCGGAAGGGTCTCCACATTCAGGAGCAGATGATGGTGACCCGTTTCAACGAAGTCGACACCTGCAGGTGCAACACCCATACCGACAAGTCCGAAGCGTACGATGACCTCCCCGGCGGCGATTGTGTCAGAATCGGCCGGGCTGATGATGTAAACGGACGCGCCCGCCGGCGCAACTGTGCGTGGAAGCTCGGTGGCTTCCTCGGGCGGAGGATACTCCTCACAGGCAGCCAGCAGAAATATGGCGGCTAGTACGACGTGCTTCATGGCCTCGGCATTTAGAAGTGCGGTATTACCTACAAGGTACGCCTGCTCGACAAGAAGTAGGCTTGATAATCCCACCTGGAGATGCAGCAAGCACACTTTCCGGAAACCGCCCTACGCAGCTGACTGTACTGCCGCCCAATGACTGCTACCGTCCATCTCAGAGCAGAGTCGGAAACGCTTGCCCTCGGCCGGTACCTAGGCGAACGGCTACAGCCTGGCGATGCAATCGGACTCGACGGTCCGCTGGGAAGCGGCAAGACCTGCATGGCTAAAGGCCTGGCCACAGGCCTCGGCGTAACTGACAGAGTGATAGTCAAGAGTCCCGCCTATAACCTGATCCACGAATACGTTGCCGACGGGGCCGTCCGGTGCGTTTTTCATGTGGATTTTTACCGGCTGCCCGCTCTCTCTTTTTCGGATATGCTGCTGTTCGAGGAAGTATTCGCTACGCCGGACGCAGTGTTTCTTGTCGAATGGGCATCAAAATTCCTTCTAGATCTCGTACCCTGGTACCTTTCGATTACGCTCTCAATGGAAAAGGACGGCCGGTGCGCAACCATTGCAGCTGCCGGTAACAAAGCCCCATACGACGACGTGATCGCCAAGATTTCTGATTATGCCCACGCTTGCAATTGACACGTCAGGGGCATTCTCCACGATTGTAGTGATCAGGAGAGGAAAGATTGTAGGATCGTCTCGACTCCATGCTCAACCTGCGACCCACCTCCACGAGCAGATCAACGTGCTTCTAAAGGACCTCCATGTCTCATTCGCCGAGCTAACCGACATTGCCTGTCTTATCGGACCCGGCGGATGGACCGGACTCAACATCGGTGTGACGACTGCAAAGACGATCGCCCAGGTCTTAGGCATACCGCTCGTACCGGTTTCCACGCTTGATGCGCTTGTTGCGGAACGTTCCTGGAACGAGGGCCCCGTGTGCGGACTCCTCGGTGCAGGACGTCGGCGAGCATACTGGGCATGGTACAATACAGACACAAACGGACTCGTTGCGCTTACATCCGGACGGTCGAGGGTGGCTGAATTCGCCGAGTGGCTTTCGGATCTCGGCAGTAAGTCCGGAAGGCCACTCGTCATTGAATATGGCAATTCCCTACAGGATCAGCTGTGGCCCTTCCTGGGCGCTGTTGCTCTTGAAAGCCACGACACGATCGCGCTGCGAGGCATTCGTGCGGCGCTTGAACACTCCCGGTCGTCTCTACTTCGCGGGCCGGAGATCCTCGTCCTCGCACCCAAATACATGCAGTCATCGCTTGCAGAGCGTGACGCCGGAGCGTCATGCTGATTCTGGGCATTGATACAACGTGCGACGATACAAGCGCCGGAGTTGTCAAAAACGGCAGCCATGTATGGTCCAACGTCATCGCGTCGCAGCACAAGGTACATGCACGCTTCGGTGGAATCGTACCAATGATCGCCGCCCGGGAGCACACTCGGCAGATCAACCTGATTATAGCAGCTGCTCTTGACGAAGCCGGCATCACGTTTCATGACATCGATGCTGTCGCAGTATCGAATCATCAGGGCCTCCTACTGTCCCTCGTCGTCGGAGTGTCCGCTGCGAAGTCCATCGCTTTGGCCCTGGACGTTCCGCTCATCGGAATGCACCATCTCGAAGGGCACGTCTATTCGAATATCATGGGACGGGAAAACGAACTCCCCTTTCCGTTCTTGTGCCTTACCGTCGCCGGAGGTCACACACTTCTACTAAGAGTGGACGGCCACGGACGGTACCACCTTCTCGGGCACACGCGAGACGACGCGGCAGGCGAAGCATATGACAAGATTGCCCGCCGTCTCTCTCTGGGCTATCCAGGCGGTCCGATCGTAGAAAAACTGGCACGAAACGGCAACCCGTTCGCGTATGATTTTCCACGACCCATGATCGACAAAGCACACTTCGAATTCAGTTTTAGCGGGCTCAAGACAGCTGTCGTTCGCGTCATCGAAGCAGCCGAGAAAGCGGGAGAATCTCTAAGCACAGAAGATCTCTGTGCGAGCTTCCAACAAGCTATCGTCGACGTACTGGTCACAAAGACAATCCGCGTAGCGGAGAAGGAAGGACTCTCGAGAATTGCTCTCGCCGGCGGCGTTGCCATGAACAGGCAGCTTCGGCGTGACCTTCAGCAAGCCGCCAACGCCAAAGGCCTCAGAACATTCGCACCGCCGCCCGATCTATGCATCGACAACGGAGCCATGATTGCTGGCGCCGCTTGGTACCTCCTCCACCACCGGGGCCCAAGCCCTCTAACCATTGACGTGCTCGCAAATGCGCCGCTCGGAGAGTTGGGCCTCAAATACCGCCCAGCATCCAAATACGCTGGCTACGACACAGCACGATAGTACGGTACAAGGGCCGGATACAACGACCTGAAACGGTCGTACACGGCATCGTAGGTGCTCGCCGCCTGCGGCTTGGCATCCGTCTTGGTACGCACGGTGTCACCACACGCCTGCTCCACCGACGGCCAGAAGCCGACGCCCATTCCCGCCAGTAGGGCCGCCCCGAACGCCGCACCTTCCTCGGTCTGAACGACTGCGAGCTCGAGGTCGAGTATGTCGGCAATGATCTGGCGCCACAACGCACTTCGCGCCCCGCCACCGGAAATCCTGAGCTGCAGTGGCGGAGGCAGACCCGCCGCGCGGAGAAGCTGCGCATTGTCCCGCAGCCCACAAGCGACGCCCTCCAACACAGATCGTGTAAGATGCCCGCGACCGTGACGGGCCGTGAGACCGACGAACGCCCCGCGGGCAAGAGGATCGGCATGCGGCGTTCGCTCACCAGTCAAATACGGCAGAAACGTGAGCCCCTCGCACCCGATCGACACGCGCGCCGCCTCGTCCAACAGTGCCTCGACGTCTACGTTCGCCGTCATCATGTCTAAATACCATGCCAGGCTGCCAGCAGCCGACAGCATCACACCCATCATGTGCCATTGGCCCGGTACTGCGTGCGGAAACGCGTGTGCGCTACCCCTCTGCGCCACATGCGGCTGCGCACAGGGTGCAAATACGACACCTGACGTACCGAGCGTAAGTGCCCACACATCAGGAACTACGGCCCCAACACCTACCGCCTGCGCAGCCTGATCGCCAGCGCCGGCCACGACAGCAATCCCGGCCCGCAGCCCTGTGCTGTCGGCAGCCGATGCAGTAACGTAACCGGTGACCTCTGGGCCCTCAAACGTGTTCGGCAGCCACGCCCGTGGAATGTCAAGGGCATGCAAGAGATCGTCCGACCAGTCCCGCGTCGTGAGATTCAGAAGCAGAGTCCCTCCTGCTCCGGCCTTGTCGGTGGCAAACTCCCCGGTAAGGCGCCATCGGATGTAGTCTTTCGGAAGCAGTATGTGCCCCACACGTGCATAGACGTCAGGCTCGCAGTCGCGGACCCACAACAGCTTCGGCGCCGTGAACCCGGTAAACGCGTCGTTGCCGGTCAGGTCGACGAGCCGGTCATGACCAATCCGAGCACGCATGGCGTCGCACTGCGCAGACGACCTGCCGTCATTCCACAGCATGGCAGGACGTAGGACGCGCCCGTCTGCGGACAACAGGACCAAGCCGTGCATCTGCCCGGTAAGGCCGACCGCATGAACGGACAAAGGATCGATGTTAGACTCCGACAACACTCGGCGAACGCTCGTAGCAACCGCCGTCCACCACTCTGCCGGATCCTGCTCGCTCCAAAGAGGGTGTGGACGAGAGTGTGTGTGCTCAGTTGAGGCGACGCCAACGATCCGGCCTGTTTCGTCGAGGAGAAGGGCCTTCGACGCAGTGGTGGACGTGTCGATACCTAATACAAATCGCATCGCAGCAGCGGGCCTTGAGCCATGCACGTGTCGATTATACGATGCCTCGAACGAAATATCGGTTTCTGCCCATGCGAAGTTCCTTCGTTAGCGGCCATCATTCGCACGAAAAGAATTGATACATCTTTCGGCGTACCTTTTGAGACATCTTTGTCAATCCAATCATGGATCGAACCTCATGATCACATCGCTACTACGCACTGCCACCATGCCTCTACTCTTGGCGGCATTCGTTTGTACGGGGCACGTGCACGCGCAGACTTGGGAGTATTTCGGAACAGACTTTCCAAGCCGGGTTCGAGCAATCGCCACACAAGACGACGACGTCTATCTGGGTGGTGACTTCCGCAACGTCGCCGGGAACGATGATATGAGTTTCGTCACCCGGTGGGATGGGTCGGATTTCCATTCGCTGGGACGTGGCGTAAATGCCCGGGTCTATGCCGTCGAGACGGCTGGATCCAACGTATTTGTCACCGGGCGCATCACAGAAGCCTACAATTCGGATGGAACTACCGTCGAGGTGGCAGGGATCGCCCGGTGGGACGGCAGTGAATGGCATGCGCTTGGCAGCGGTATCGACGGTCCGAATTCGACCGTAGGCTATGCGCTGGAAGCCCACGACAACACGGTGTTCGTGGGCGGCGACATAACATCAGCAGGAGACATCGACGTCAATAACATAGCCGCTTGGGATAATTCCACAGAAACGTGGGCGAACGTCGGAAGCGGTTTGGACGGGCTCGTGAGTGCTCTAGTGTACAATGAAGACGAAGACGTGCTGTATGCAGGAGGTGACTTCGACAGTACCAGTGCAGACCTTCGGGTTAACAACATTGCGATGTGGAATGCCTCCACGTGGAGTGAGATGAACGGGGGCTTCCCTGAGCCCATTCACTCACTTTCTCTGTCCGAAACGTGGCTTTGGGCAGGTGGAGGCTCGGGTGCTGCCGTGCTGTCGCGATGGGACGGATCTGCCTGGGAAGACATGGACTCGGGATTTGACGGGTACATTTCCGCCGCACTGGCCCCTGATGATGATGCCCTTGTGGTTAGCGGTCCTTTCTCCTCTGCTGGCGGCGTACCCGCGCAGCGATTGGCCATGAACCGTGAGGGCGAATGGAGCGAGCTCGGCACGCTCGACGAGGCCGCGATCGACATCGAGCTCTATGGCGACAGGATGGTCATCGCAGGCGACTTCCAGGAAGTCAACGCTGCTGTTTCTCACTTTCTTGTTGTATTCACGCCCCCGGACGCAACGGCAACCCAAAGCGAAGAACTCCCGCCCTCCTTCGCACTTCTTAGCAACTATCCCAATCCGTTTAACCCGACAACGACCATCCACTATAGCCTCTCCGAGGCGGGCTTCGTGACGCTCGTAGTCACGGATCTTCTGGGTCGACAGGTGGCAGAAATAGTGAGCCGACCGAAGGCGGCCGGAGAGCATTCGGTACGCTTCGACGCACGGGCTTTCCCAAGCGGCACGTATTACTATACCGTGCACCAAAACGGCCGTACAATCACACGCTCAATGATACTAGCAAAATGACCCGTGTGAAAAGCGTCATTGCGGGCGGCATTCTCGCGA
Organism: Rhodothermales bacterium; assembly: GCA_012267425.1. Lineage (GTDB taxonomy): Bacteria > Bacteroidota > Rhodothermia > Rhodothermales > Bin80 > Plut-88865. Next base: position 4,502 of record JAAXGO010000076.1, on the reverse strand, counting down.
CGCTTGGAGTCCTGCCCGCATCGGGGCAAGGTCAGTTTGACACAATATTTCTGAATGGCAGCATTCTCGACGGAACGGGCAACCCCTGGTTCCGTGCCGACGTGGGCATTCGTGCGGATAAAATTGCGGCAGTCGGCGACTTGCATGAAGCCCGCGCCCACCGGATCATAGACGCAACAGGACTGGTCGTGGTCCCCGGCTTCATTGACATCCACTCACACGCCGACGATTCAGAGTACGGAGACGACGGATTGCGCTCGGCGGACCCGCGACGACGTGCCGCACCCAGCCTCGTCAGACAGGGCATCACAACTGTGGTGGTCAACCAAGACGGCTGGATGGTGGAATCCGGCATTGCCGCACAGCGCGCGATCTACGACTCTCTCGGCATCGGCCCGAATGTCGCTATGATGGTCGGGCACAATGTCATACGTCGCCAAGTCATGGGCGACGACCACCGCCGAGAGGCCACAGACGATGAAATCCAACACATGCGAGCGCTTGTGCGAGGAGGAATGGAAGCAGGCGCAGTCGGCCTGTCGACCGGACTTGAATACGTGCCTGGGCGCTGGAGCACGACCGGCGAAGTAGTAGCACTCGTGCACGAAATCGTGCCCTTCGGCGGCGTGTACATCGCGCACCAGCGCAGCGAAGCCGTAGCTCCTATGTGGTGGCGCCCGAGCCAGCACGCGGAGAACCCCCTCACGGGGCTGGATGCTCTCCGCGAAACCATTCACATTGCAGAAACTACTGGCGCAACCGTCGTGGCAACACACATAAAAACGCGTGGTGAATCGTTCCGCGGCAAGAGTGACGAAGCCGTCAGGCTCATTGAAGAGGCCCGTGCGCGCGGCCTCTCCGTGTATGCCGATCAGTATCCCTATACGACAAGCGGCTCGGATGGCAGTACGGTACTGTTGCCCATGTGGGCGCTGACATCGGACACTGAATCGGACGACTTTCGAGCAGCGCTTAAGCAAACCTTGGCCGATACGTCGTTGGCCACGAATGTTGCACGGGACGTCGCACACCTGATGGCCTTTCGTGGTGGTCCGCAGAACATCCGAGTGTTCGAATTTCCTGACTCCTCCGTCATAGGTCTGAGCCTCGCAGAGCTGGCCAAGCGCCTTGGGCTCGATCCCTTGGACATCCCCGTCTGGCTGCAAATCAACGGCTTTGCCGACCGGCCGGGAGGTGCACGCCTGCGCAGTTTTTCTATGTCTGAGAACGACCTCGCGACCTTTGCCGCACAACCATGGGTCGCCACGGCAAGTGACGGAGGTATTGCCGTGGCGGAAGACGACTCGGCCAGCGTTCACATCCGCTACTACGGCACGTTTCCACGCAAGATCGCCGAATATGCCATGAAGCAAAACCTGATGACTGTCGCGGAAGCCATCCGTTCGTCCACGTCACTTCCAGCACAGATCATTGGGCTTACGGATCGCGGGCTCGTCCGAACCGGAATGCAAGCGGATATTGCCGTACTAGATCTCGACGCCATAGGCGAAAGCGCCACATTCACCGACCCGCACGGGTATGCCACCGGCGTCCGGTACGTCATGATCGGAGGACATTTCGCGGTTGACGACTCCGAGACCACCTGGTCGCTGCAGGGGCGACCAGTCGTACGTTCTTCGTCCGAATAGCGCCGCCCCAAATGCAGGACATGAAGCACGCCGTCGCCACAGGCGGCTATTTCGGGCTGAGGCACAAGATTGGCCTCGCACTTGGACCTCTGTGGCTTGTAATGGTGCTAGCCGTCCCCGCGCCAGAAGGCCTAAGCGAGCCCGGCTGGTTTGCTACGGGCATCGCGCTGCTGATGGCAACATGGTGGATCTCCGAAGCTGTACCTATTCCCGTGACGGCGCTCTTGCCGCTGGTGCTCTTCCCGCTATTCGGTGTAGGGACCATCCGTGAAACGTCCGAGCCATACGCCAATCCGCTCATCTTCCTGTTCCTCGGTGGCTGCATGATCGCCCTTGCGATGGAACGATGGGGGCTCCACAAGCGAATCGCACTCAATATCATCAAACGCGTCGGCACCAGTCCGCTCGGCCTTGTCGGCGGCTTTATGATTGCCTCGGCGTTTCTCAGCATGTGGGTAAGCAATACGGCCACCACGCTCATGATGCTGCCGGTTGGGCTGTCCATCATCTCCGTGTTCGACGAACGGGTCGAAGGCGAAGATCATGCCAGGTTTTCACTTCTCATCCTGCTCGGCATTGCATACGCCGCCAATATCGGAGGCATGGGTACACTTATCGGAACACCGACCAACGCGTTCTTGGCAGGCTTCATCGAAGAGCAATTCGGACTGACGATCACGTTTTCGCGCTGGCTGCTCGTCGGACTACCGATCGTCACCGTAGGACTCCCTCTCACCTATTTTGCGCTCACGCGCATCATCTATCCCGTCAGCGTGCGGGAATTTCCGGGAAGCCGCACCATTATTGCACGTGAGCTCACCGCGATGGGGCGCATGACATTGGGCGAACGGTACGTTGCCTGGGTCTTTGCAGTGACGGCTCTTTTGTGGATCACTCGGCCTCTGGTCGCACGCGTGATCCCGGGCGTCTCCGACGCCGGCATTGCCATGGCGGGCGGACTTGTTCTCTTCGTCTTGCCGATCGATTTCAAGAGTGGCATCTTCGCGCAGAACTGGGAAACGACCAAGAGACTGCCATGGGGCACTCTCATCCTTATCGGAGGCGGACTGAGTCTAGCGGCCGCATTTACCAGAACGGAGCTGTCGACGTGGATCGGAGAGTCTCTCGGAATCCTTGAATTCATGCCGGTGATCCTCGTCCTCCTTGCCGTGACTGCCGTCATCGTCTTTTTGACCGAATTGACCAGCAATGTCGCTACCACGGCCGCCTTTTTGCCCGCCCTTGCCGCACTTGCCGTCAGTATCGGGCAGAATCCGCTGCTTCTTGCCGTACCAGCCGTTCTGGGGGCAAGCTGCGCCTTTATGCTCCCCGTCGCTACGCCGCCAAACGCCATCGTTTACGGCAGCGGGCGCATCTCCGTACCGCAGATGGCCCGGGCGGGTATCGTGCTGAACCTAATCTTCATGCTGCTGATTACGACTGCAGGCTACATACTCCTCCAGTGGGCCTTCGGCATCGAAATGGGAGTCGTGCCTGACTGGGCCCAGTAGACCGTCCTAAAAGCCCAGGGAGTGCAAACCAGAAACGCCCTGGAACTACGTTCAGGGCACCTGCGTGCCCGGGAGGATTCGAACCCCCGGCCTTCTGATCCGTAGTCAGACGCTCTATCCAGCTGAGCTACGGGCACGGTCCGCGAGCCAACGTACAGCACGGCACCCGGTTCCGCACATGAATGCTGCAGGCAGCCAGCGTGTCGACACAATTGTAGTCGGTGCCGGACTGGCCGGATCACTCTCTGCCCTCGCCCTCTGCGGTCGTGGGCATAAAGTCCTCATTCTGGACAAGGGGGACCCGCCAGCGGGAGCATCCGCCGTCGCTGCAGGCATCGTCAACCCCTACACCGGCATCCGGGCTAGACCGATCTGGAGGCATGACGAGGCTTGGGCCGCGTTTCTTGAGATGCTTCGCGTGGCTGATGCGTCAGCCCTGTTTGCTCCTACCGGCATTCTGAGACCAGCCGGCGACGAAGTCCAAGCCCGAATCTTCGAAGAGTCTGCCCGCACACTCGGCGACCGGGCTGTGTGGCTTACTCCCGGTGCAGCACGCGAGCGTATTCCGAGACTCGTAATGCACGGTGGCGCGCTCCTCATCCGGCGGGGCGGGATGATCCGCCCGGGCCAATTAGTGCACGCAGTGCTTGCTCAGTGCAAACGACTCGGGGCTCAACTGATGGAGCGCACGCACGTTGACAGTTTTGGAGAAGATGGTCGCTCTGCGTACGTGACTGTCGGCAGGCAGCGTCTCTGTGCGTCTCGCGTCGTCTTGGCACCCGGTTATGGATGGCGACGATTCGCAGCCCTGGATAAGCTGAACCTTCACGCCATAAAGGGCCAAGTCGTGTGGGTACGTCGTCCAAGAGTGCTTCCACACTCCGTCAATATTCCCATATCCGGCCACGGATACGTAGCGCCGCAAGGAGACCTCCTCGTTGTCGGCACGTCCTACGAAAGAAGCTTCCACCATGTTGGTCCGACCGAGGAAGAGTCTCGGCGTATTCTTGAACGCGCCGCACTCATGTGGCCGCCACTCGTGAATGCAACCAGAGTTGGCGTCGACGCCGGTGTTCGCGTCACGACACCTCGCACTCGCCTTCCCATATGCGGACCAGTGCCGGGCTTCAAGCGAGCGTGGGTGTTTACCGGTCTCGGCTCCAAGGGACTCCTCATGTCGAGCCTCGTCGCGCGCAGCCTGCCGGAGTATCTGGAAAATCCAAGCGCCGTCCCACCCGTGCTCAGCCCGACGCTCAGATAGGAATTCAAGCCTTCTTTGTGGAAAGCGCGCCCGCGTGCGTGCTTGCAAGACCTACATTGCCATGCACTCACACGGTAGAAC
>JAAXGO010000075.1 GCA_012267425.1 Rhodothermales bacterium | reverse complement strand
AAGATGTCGTCCATGACCACGCCGACTCGATGGACGTTCTCGTGGCCGATCTGAACGAAACAGCTTCCGCTCTCGTGGAGAAGCTCGCGGGCCAGCAGCAAGCGGTCCCGCAGGTAGGACAGGTACGAGTGAATGCCGAGTTCCCAGGTGTCCCGGAACGCGCGAATCTGCTCGGGCTCGGCGGTCAGGTCGGCATCCTTGCCGTCGGTCACTTCGCGCCTGTTCACGAACGGCTGGAAGTTGGAGCCGTACCGGATGCCATAGGGCGGGTCCATGTAGACCATTTGGACCTGCCCGACGAGACCCTCCTTCTCGATTAGGCTGTTCATGACGAGAAGGCTGTCGCCCGCGATCAGCCGGTTGGTCCAGTTATGCCGGTGACGGTAGAACTCGATGGCTTGTCGTAGGGGCGGGTTTTCCTCTGGAGTAGCAAACAAGGACAACTGTGCCTCCATACTTCTCGGCTTGCGTACCGCTTCGATGATCGTCCGAGGGTCGATCCGCTCGTGGACGTGCAGCGACACCGTAGGCACCTCGAACGAAGTCTGCTCCGCCTTGCCGGACCACGAGAGATGAGGATCGAGATGCGGATCATGAGCATAGGTCTTGTCGGCCACGTCTCGGTCGGTTTCCGGCGTGACCAAACCCACGGGAGGATTGTTCACGCGCTCCTTGTCGGGATGCTCGTACGTGGCGATGTTCCGCTCCGCATTAGTTTTTCGTCGCACCATGATCGCCCTTGGGGTGCCGAGCACCCGGCTGGATCTGCCCTGTGTCCCGCGTGATCGTAGGACGGGGCGCTGTCCGTCCGCGCCCCGCCGAATGCCTCGAAAGCCACTACGAAGTTCGATCATTTAGAACGAGGTTTCAAGCGCCCGGATTCCGGGAGTGTTAGGGATTCCTGCCTTTCCGAGATCGCGAAGAGCAGGAACGAGCAATACTCCAACTGGCTTTCTTTACCATGGATCGAGCTCGCGTGCAATGTCGATGTTGGGAACCACTCGCTGCAGAGGTTCGTGCGAGGAAAACTACCAGAACCGAATGCCGACCGCCAAGCGATGATCGACCCCGTCCTTGCTCCGTATCGCGATCTCCGGGACGAGCCGAGCCGGACTGCGGTCATCTTGGCAGCCCACAACCGCGGACTGACGGAGCATCTGCCCGAGGGTCCGCGCCTGAGATCCCAATCGGAGGGAGTCATTCGGAGGGAACCGGGACACACAATCCCGTAGCTCCAACGATCACAGATACGATGTAAATCTGTGACAGTGTACGGAGTATGCGGACATCTCCCGCCCTTCGCAGGCACCACTATTCGACGAAATCCCTGAACTGCCAGTCTTTGTTTAGGCTGTGCCCAGCTGGCGTACTGCCTCCAACTCAGACGTGATCTGCAGCATGCGCGCCTTTGAAAGCGGGTAACGGACCATGAAGACAACCGACAGGAGAGCGCCAGCCCCTGCAATGACACTGATCATGAGGCGGATGCCCAAAAGTGACCCGTCACCCTGCACCATGTTTGCCACGAATCCAAAAGCGGCCAGGAGCCATGCGGCGACGGCGCCACCAACAGTCCATCCGATCTTTTGCGACATCGAAGAAGAAGAAAAAATGAGCCCTGTCGCACGCCGCCCTGTCTTCCATTCCGAATAATCCGATACGTCAGCGTACATGGCCCACATGAGCGGAAGCACGATTCCGCTGGAAACGCCTACCAATACGTTGACGAAGAACATCAGGTAGATCTGATGGGGTGGCACAAAATAGAACAGAACGCTCAGGATCGTCGTGACGACACCTGAGAGGATAAACGTCCGCTTCTTGCCGATGGAACTCGAAACCGGCTTGGCCGCCAAAACGCCCATGATGTTGGCAATCAGAAGTGAGCTCATAAACGCAGATGCGAGCGCGCCCTGGCCCACCTCTCCGACGAACTGTACCGTCTGATCGCCCACGTAGTACTTGAAATAGAACAGAATAGAGGCATCCCGAATCGAATTGAAGATGAGTACTGAGATTCCGGCACCGAGCATCAAAAACCACGGCCCGTTTTTCAGTAGATCTGCCACGTCTTCCCGAAGACGCAGCGAGCGGACCGCGGCAGGCCGCAAACGCTCCCTGGTGCCCGCAAACGTGAGCATGAAGAACGCTGCGGCCAGCACTGCATATACAGCGACCGTGAGTTGGAATGCCGTTGCTTCATTGCCTAAGCGGCTGTTGAAGAATTCGATCAGTGGGTTGGCCGTCGCCGTGACCAACAGCCCCCCAGAAAACGCACCAACAAAGCGCCACGATGCAAGACTCGTACGCTCTTCCGTATCGGTGCTCATGACTCCCATCAGCGATGCGTAGGGCACGTTGACAGCCGTGTAGACCATCATCATCAACGTGTATGTCACGTAAGCGTACACGAGTCTGCCACCCGCGCTCCAGTCTGGAGTCGTGAAGGTCAGAACACCCACCACTGCGAATGGCACGGCGCCAAACAGCAGATAAGGGCGGAATTTGCCCCACCGGCTTCGCGTCCTGTCTCCGATCATCCCCATGATCGGATCGTTGGCGGCGTCCCAGAAGCGGGTTACCAAGAGCATCGTCCCGGCCGCCGCAGCAGTAATCCCGAAGATGTCCGTATAGAAAAAGAGGAGGAAGAAGGAAAACAGCTTCCAGAACATGGAAGATGCCAGGTCTCCGAGACCGTAGGAGATCTTCTCCGCAAACGGCAGGCCGTGAGAATTCTCCATAGGGCGTTTTCTCGCTGGCATCAATTGAAACCGCAGACGAGAACTGCAGAGTGGATCGTCACGTGCTGCACGGCAGATTCGCACCACGGTGCGTCTGCTCTAGAGGGAAAATGTACAAAACCACGCGGCACCGATAGCGCGCGGCTCTTATCGGATGTACGGTATCGTCAATGGTCCCTCTGGAAGCACCGCCACCGGAGCATCTTTGTCGCCCAGACGACTCAGCTCGTCATCTATCGCCCGGCGCAAGTCAGTAATCGGATCCAGGTGGACACTGCGAACGGTGTTAGGGTTAATTTCGCTCAGCAGCTGGATCCTGCATTCAAGGAGAATCTGATTCAGCTTCTGGGTCTGCCACTGGTCGATTTCGGCAAATCCCGGCGTTCTGATCGCGCGAAGTGCATCCCGAGGAGAGGCGTATCGGCAGAGTTGCCGCCTGAATGCTCCGTGATCCGGAATGCCGTTGGCGCACTGGGCTGCGGCGATGACCAAGCCTCCCGGCTTCGTAACTGCGTGGGCAGCCGTCATTCCCTTAACGGCTTGGTACAGATTGAGATCGAGCGGATATCCGCTGTTGGTCGTCACTACGACCGGGAACCGTCTGTTAACTCCTGCCATCGCCGTTTCCTTCGAGAACCGGCATCCCGCCATGTGGGCGTCAATGACATCGCCGCAAAAAAAAGAGGTGATAGCACGCTCACTGTTGAGCGTCACGTTGACGAGGAAATCCACTGAAACAAGAGATCCCCCGGCCCGCACGTGAGCTTGTGTCGGATTGCCCTCGAGAATACCCCACGTACTCAGTGGATGGGCAATGTTGTCGTACCCGTGATACTCTAGAATTGCTTCCAAGTCAGCCAGCCCCGGAAAGACGGCTTTGTAGCCTCCCGAGAACCCCGCCATGAAGTGCGGCTCGATGAATCCCATCAGGATGCGCCGATCGGCCTCTACATAGTCGCAATTAATATGGACTTCGTAGCCGAACTGGGATCTGCCGACCCTGCGCATGGTCGAGGAATCACGTGCGTCGTGATTTATGATGCGGTAGCGATCGACTATTGCCTGCCCGACCATCATGGCTAGTTCTTCGCGCGTGTTCGCCCGGTGCGTGCCAGTGCCGACTACGATGGTCACGTTCTCCGACTGTACATGCCCGAGTTCCTCCAGCAGCCACGGAAGAAGCCGATCACTCGGTAGGGCGCGAGTGATGTCAGGAATGGCGATGGCAACCGTCTCGTCCGCGGCAATGATTTCGCGCAGCGGCTCGGCACCGATCGGATGCCGGAGTGCCTTCACGAACGCGGCTTTTTCGTCTGGCACCCCTTTAACGTATTGTGGCCGCAGGACGGTTGCGTTCAATCCCTCCAGATCGAGGTGCAGGCCATCCTTTCCGTAATCCAAGCGGACGGCTTGGGGATTGGGGGACTCGGTCATTTATAGGATGAGCAGTGCAGTTCCGGCTCTGGCGACACTCGCCCTCCTGGATTATCAGGGCTCTGGTCGTAGGTCCACGTAGCGATGGCCGGCAGGCATCGCATTGCGACTCCACACCGTCGGCGCGGCGATTCCAGTCGTGAGTGAACGCTAAATGTACAATCGATACCATTGTGGAGCCGCGCAGCTTCACGTCCCCCAACTCTGCATGCCGAAACGTAGCCAAGTGTCTTGCGGAATCAGGCAGAAGATTTCGGTAGCTGAATTCTCAGTTGCTCCTTGCATCAAACCCGACGTACACACCGGCTCGCGAAACAATCGCAGAACCGCGCGACACCAGTTCTCCTCAAGCGCGATCAACTACCCTTGGAATTCGAGCACGCCAAGACAACAGGCCTGCGGTCTCAACGCTGAATTTGATTGACGTGGTCCACAGCTCTACTCGCACATTACAGTAACGATGAGAGCGTTTGCAGCGTCGCCCCTAAGCCGAACCGGTCAGTTCTCCGGCGCAGTATTCTCGTCTAATACTGGCTGCGTGGATTCGGGAGCCGCGATCTCGACCGCCGTCGGATTCATCTCCACCAACATGCCCAAGGAATCCAGCATTGCGGTCGCCTGCGAAGCCATCATCGACTTGAAAACCGGCAGAAGGGCACGCCAAACGAATGATGTGCCACGAATCGAAACGGTCTGGTCGATTTCGGTGACACCGGCTACCTCTACAAACTCAACGGTCGTGCTACCGGTAAAGAAGTCTGTCTTCAAATCGAATCCGTACCGTTCCAAGGGAACAATCTCGGTCACGGTCTCCTCGACAATGACGTCGTCGGCAAAATGCATCCGATACCTGGCGCCAATCTCGCCAGGACTTCCACTGATTTGCTCCACATGCAAGAAGCCGGTAAGCCATTCACTCGTGCGGTCTTCGTCCATAAACGTTGCCCAGGTCTCTGCCACCGGCGCTTCCACGCTCGTCGACGCCGTGTATTCGACCTCATCTACGAAGAGTCCAAGGAAGACGAATGCCATTGCAAGACCGGCAATCAGAATGGCAACGATGCCAAGTGTCTTATACAAACGCTTCATGGTAGTCTCGGTCAGATTAAAACATCAGCATTGGTGCGTCAGACGACATGGCTTGAGGGCGCGCACACCTTCAACTCGGAGGCACCCAAGAACGAAGCCAAGCTCTCCAGCGAATCTCTGAATCCACGCCTGAAGGTCGCGTCAGGCTCAAACCCTTCCTCCAGAAAGTAGTTCTTGATTTCAAGTACGCCTTCTGCCCTGTGCATCTTCGGATCCAGACGACCGACCAGTCGGCCGTCGTGGAGAATCGGCAGTACGTAGTAGCCATAGGTCCGCTTCCGCGGAGGAACGTAGATCTCGATCCGATACCGGAAACCTAACAGATCCTCCACTCGACGCCGCTGCCAGAGCAGTGAATCAAACGGACAGACCAAGGTGGTACCCCACGCTGCAGGGGCTGTCTGAAGTATTTCCAGATGCTCCGGGAGCACATAGTACGGATCTTCAAAACCCGCTACGCGAACCTCCGCGATCCTGCGTGCCGTTAGGTTTCGCCCGATGATCCTCCTCCGATCGGCCGCCTTCGGATTCGGCGCTGTCCAGTAGTTCGTCAGGTGCTTTTCGCTTGCGACGCCGCAGCCTGAGAGACCCGCTAGGAGCCAGCCGTCCTCATAGGCAGTTCTACTTACCGGTTGAACCTTGGGATACACCCGCTCGGCCAGATCGTACACTCGCCGAAAATGGCGCCGACGGCTTACGGCAACTTTACCTGCATGCCATAGCAGCTGTAGGGCCCTCTTGTCTTCCTTTGGATAGGCCATTCCCCATGCCTTCGCCCTCTTCTCGTCCTCCGGCCGCTTTTTGAAGTCCGCACTCTCCATCGGTCCCTCCTGCCTCAGCCGCCGCAGCACGCGACGCTTCGATGCTGTCGACACGTCGTAGCGCGCCCACCACGAAGAATTGCGCCACCTGTCCGGCGGAAAAAGCCGCATCCGCCGCAGTCCGTGCTTTAGGTGAGAGATGGGGAGAATGGATGCTTCATGGCCCCAGTATTCGTAAGCCCTACGATCACGATAGACCCAGTCGCTGAGCCGCTCTTTGTCAAATGGTCCGAAGCGGCTCCACAGGGTGAGGTAATGGGCACGTTCGGCTACGTTGACGCTGTCGAGCTGAAGTGCGCCCGTTCTCTTGAGGTGGTCGTCGAGCGTATCAGGCGCGAGAGATGTCGTGCCACGCGGTTCGGAAAAGCCCTGCAGCCAGAGCCAAAGGCGGACTACGGATTCGTGACTGACAGTAACTTGTTTCCTCGTCATGTAGTCCCGTTCGGTGCTTCGTAACCCACCAGCATTCGCATAAACGACAGTTGACCGAGCAGGTAGGCTTCCTCGTCGACTGCGTGGTCCAACAGTCCGGCCATCGTCGGGTCGTTTATCGGAAGATCCATGCCGTGCGGCCTACGGAGTGCTGCGGTGTCCATCTGGTGAAGGACACCGTAAACGGTGTGTGTCACCTCCGAAAAGTAAGCTAGAACTTCATGCCAGCTAGGATAATCGTCATAGTTAGGAGCCGTTTTTGCAAAGGCCGGAAATGGAAACGTCACGTCCAGACCAAGTTTCGTTGCAAGAACGTAGCGTCCCCGAGCGATTTGGCATGCTATCCACAGCATACTTGGGGTCATGTCGTTCGGCTGCCGCAAGAGATCCACATCCGAAACACCGTCCATCGTTTGCGTAAACAGTTGCCTGTGAAGCGCCAAGAGCGTCGAGATACGATGCGGCGACTTGGGAGCGAACAGATCCGCCAAACGGGAAAGCGAGCTCTCCCAGCCGTCGCGGTGTGTGCCGGCGAATTCCTCGTTCGGGAATCCGTCGTGCGAAACACGGAGCCTGGATCCTCCGGCCTCACGGTCTATTGCAACGACGACGCGAGTGTCGCCCAGAGATGCGAGCGCCTCGCCTTCCCATCGCCAAGACCATTCCAAAAAACGTGGTGGATCTGACGAACGGATCGCTCCGCCTACGGCGAAAACATCACCATCTTGATGCTGCATTTCCACGCGCCAGGTTCCTCCAGGAACCAACTCGCACTCCGCAATCACTTCAAGCTCTGCAGTAGGCGCGAACCACCTCGCGAGGCCGTCCGGCGTAGTGAATGCTGCAAATACAGCCTGGGGCTCGGCCTGAATAGTGCGCATCAGTGTTACGGTTTCCATGAAACGGCCCTCAATGTGAAACGTGATCACAGCAATGTAAGGACCTTTACGTGGATCCGTTCACGTACCGGCCTGCTTCGGAACCCTGACTTTAGAGCAGGTATTCACGTAATTGGTATGTTCCAATCATGTAAACGCATCCCATGACACGCGATCCTGCGATCGAGCAGTCTCGCACGATGCCGAGGCTACGGGGACGTGCCGCCAGCTTCAATCCGACGACGCGGTTCGACCCGTTTGTGCTCGAGCCTGATCCCGCCGAGCTGGAGCCCCATGAATTGCGCAATGTGCCGACACGCTTTTACATTGATACCTCCAAGAGTATTCTCGCCCGCAATGAAAGCCCGGACGTGGGCTTCACCTACAGCCTCAATGCGTACCGGGGGTGCGAGCATGGATGTATCTACTGCTATGCCCGACCCAGCCATGAATACCTCGGCTGGTCGGCGGGATTGGACTTCGAGACGAAGATTCTGGTCAAGCGCACTGCACCTGAACTGCTGTCCAAAGCACTTTCCGCACCGTCATGGGAGCCACAGCCTGTCGCACTGTCCGGAAATACCGACCCGTATCAACCCGTAGAACGCAGGTTGCGGCTGTCCAGGGGATGCTTGGAGGTGTTTCTGCGCCACCGCAACCCCGTCGTCATCATCACCAAGAACGGACTCGTCCGTCGCGACGTGGATCTGCTTACGGAATTGGCTGGCTTCAACCTCGTGCGGGTCATGGTGTCGATCACTACGCTGAATCCCGAGTTGGTTTCCGTCATGGAGCCCAGAACGTCGCGACCCGCCGACAGGCTCCGTACAGTCGAGACACTTGCCTCTGCTGGAATACCCGTCGGAGTCATGGTGGCACCGGTCATCCCCGGTCTCACGGACCACGAGATGCCGAACATCATCAGAGCCGCCGCCGATCGCGGTGCCCGTAAAGCGGGCTACGTCTTACTGCGCCTGCCTGGAGCTGTTAAACCTCTCTTCATCCACTGGCTGGAAACCGAACTTCCCTACCACGCCCGAAAAGTCCTCGAACGCCTCCGTGAAATGCGCGGTGGCCGCCTGACAGACAGTCGATTCGGTCGGCGCATGCGTGGCACGGGCATCTGGGCCGATACCATCGCGCATCTGTTCCGGACGGCCTGCACAGAGGCCGGTTTCAACGAACCCTGGCCGCCGCTGAGCACCAAAGCATTCAGACGGTTTGCCGCGCAGCCTGGATTGTTCGAATAGGCGGCAGCACCATGGAATCAAAAGCTTTCCATCCCGTCGTCGCGCGCTGGTTCGAATCCGCATTCAGTGCACCTACCGAAGCACAGAAACGGGGATGGCCAGCCATCCGCAGCGGCGCGCACACCCTCATTGCCGCCCCGACTGGCTCCGGCAAGACGCTGGCAGCATTTTTGGTGGCACTCGACGAACTGTACTCGCGCGGCTTAGCCGAAGGAGTACTGCCCGACGAGACGGTCGTCGTGTACGTGTCGCCACTAAAGGCACTCAGCACCGACATCCATCTCAACCTGGCTGTGCCACTAGCGGGAATTCGGCAAGGGGCGCTTAACGACGGTCTCACTCCGCCACCCGTCACGACAGCCATACGGACAGGTGACACCCCCTCGTCCCGGCGGGCGGCCATGACGCGGAAGCCTCCGCACATTCTCGTCACTACTCCAGAGTCGTTGTACCTGCTGCTTACGGCCGAACGCAGTCGCAATATGCTGCGTACGGCACGGTGCGTCATCGTCGACGAAATCCACGCCGTACTCCCATCGCGGCGTGGTTCCCATCTGGCACTGAGTCTCGAACGGCTCGATCACGTGACCGGCCGCCGCCTGCAACGCATCGGGCTGTCGGCGACGCAGCGGCCGGTTGAATGCGTGGCGCGGTTTCTTGCCGGACCCGATCCGTGCACCATCGTGGACCTCGGGTACCGGCGGAAAATGGACCTTGCATTGGAACTGCCGTCGTCTCCCCTCGATGCCGTGATGCCTCACGAAGTATGGGACGAAATCTATGACCGCATCGCTCTTCTTGCCGCTGATCACGGAACCACCCTCGTATTCGTCAACGCGCGCCGTATGGCCGAGCGCCTAGCTCGACACCTCGCCGAAAGACTGGGTGACGAGTCGGTGGCCGCGCACCACGGAAGTCTTGCACAGAGTAAGAGACAGGCCGCAGAAAAGGCTCTCAGAGATGGAAGCCTCAAGATATTGGTTGCAACGGCCTCCCTCGAACTCGGCATAGACATCGGATCAGTCGATCTCGTGTGCCAGATCGGGTCACCGCGTTCGATCGCCACGTTCGTCCAGCGAATCGGTAGAGCAGGCCATCAGGTGGACGGTATTTCGAAGGGTCGATTGTTTCCGATTACGCGTGACGATCTCCTGGAATGTTGCGCCCTCCTCGACGCCCTGGACCGCGGTGAACTGGAGCACGTGCGCCCGCTCAACATGCCGCTCGATGTCCTCTCACAGCAGATCGTAGCTGAGGCATCGGCTGAGGAATGGTCGCTTGACGGATTGACCTTGCTATGTCGGCGCGCATACCCGTATCGCAACCTGACGAGAAGCATCCTGGACGACCTCGTTGGCATGCTGTCACGCGGTTTCGTCACCGATCGCGGGCGGCGAGGCGCACTGCTCTACCACGATGCCGTCAACGGCCGGATCAAAGGCCGCAAGGGTGCCCGCCTCACAGCGCTTACCTCCGGCGGAGCTATCCCGGACTCGGCCGATTACCGCGTAATTGTCGAGCCGCAGCAGACATTCGTCGGCACCGTGGACGAAGACTTTGCGGTCGAGAGCATCTCTGGAGACATCTTCCAGCTCGGAAACGCCGCGTGGCAGATTCAGCGCATTGAATCGGGGACCGTACGCGTGAGGGATGCGCAGGGTGCACCGCCGACGATCCCGTTCTGGTTCGGCGAGGCTCCGTCGCGCAGCGATGAACTGTCGGCAGCCGTGTCACGGCTGAGAGAGGATGCAGAAGCGCACTTGGAAAGCCGTGAGACGGCGCGTGCCTGGCTTGGTCGTTTTTCGCCTGCAGCCGCAGTACAGCTGGCGGAATACCTGTGCGCTTCGCGCCACCTACTCGGCGTAATTCCAACGCAGCGCACGATCGTTGCCGAACGCTTTTTCGATGCGTCGGGCGGGATGCAACTTATCGTACATGCTCCCTTCGGTGCACGGGTCAACCGCGCCTGGGGACTCGCTCTGCGCAAGAAGTTCTGCCGAACATTCAATTTTGAGCTCCAGGCCGCCGCTACCGAAAATGCAGTCCTGTTGTCTCTTGGCCCGCAACATTCGTTTCCGCTTGCCGACGTATTCGACTACCTGTCGCCGGATTCACTGCGTGCCACTTTGACGCAGGCCGTCCTGGATGCGCCCATGTTCCAGACAAGATGGCGCTGGAATCTCAACATATCGCTCGCCGTGCCTCGGCAAAGGGGCGGACGCAAGGTTCCTCCTCCCATCCAGCGGATGCAGGCCGAAGACATTCTCGTGGCTGTCTTTCCGGACGCTGCAGCATGTCTTGAAAACATCGTCGGAGAAAGGGACGTACCGGAGCACCCACTCGTGCAGCAGACTCTCGCCGACTGCCTGACGCTGGCAATGGATCAGCCGCAGCTCAACGCAGTCCTGGGACGCATCCGGATAGGTTCCATTCGATGCGTAGAATGTGACGCGACTGAACCGTCTCCCCTCGCCCACGAAATCCTCACGGCAAGCCCGTATGCCTTCCTGGACGATGCGCCTCTCGAGGAGCGTCGCTCGCAGGCCGCGTATAGACGGCGGGCCTTCGAGCCTACGTCAGACAACATCCTCGATAGACGCGCCATCGACCATGTCATCGAAGAGGTGCGGCCAAAGCCGGACGATCCCGACCAGCTGCACGATCTGATGTTATCAACAGGATGCGTGAAGGAGTGTGCAGGATGGGAAGCAATGTTTCGGACGCTTGTGGCAACCGGTCGCGCAACGCGCGGTGCCGTTAAAGATTCCGGCTTGATTTTCTGGCTGCCTACCGAGCGACTTCACGAAGGACTGGCACTCTGGGACCTGACGTGTGATCCTGCGCTCGACCCGATGTTTGAATCCGTCTCTCGGGAGGATGCCGCGACCGGCTTTGTGCGAGGTGTGCTTGACACTGGTGGCCCAATGGCACAGGAAGACGTCGCGCGCTTTTTGGGAATTGACGAGGCACTGGCACGTGACGCATTGCTTCGGCTTGAAGCTGGCGGCGAAGTACTTCGCATGGCCAACGGCACCTGGTGCAACAGGCGGCTTCTGGCACGCATGCATCGGCTGACGCTACGCAAACTGCGCGCAGCCGTCGAACCGGTGTCTGCGGCAGACTTTACGCGATTCCTGTTTGCCTGGCAAAAAGCCGCAAACGGTTTTCGCGGACGGGGTCTTACTGCGCTTTCCGGAGTCATCCAGCAGATGGGTGGGTATGCTGTGCAGGCCTCCGCGTGGGAAACGGACGTTCTACCCCTACGCATCGGCGACTACGATCCGGCAATGTTGGATACCCTGTGCTACACCGGACGTGTCGTTTGGGGGCGCGCGACGCCGCAGACCAACGGTGAGTCACCGGCGCCAATCCGGTCGACGCCTATCGCTCTCTTCTTTGCAGAAGATGAAGTGACTTTTCGGCGCTCACCGACCGAAGGATCGCTTTCCAGTGCTGCGAGACGGGTCCTCGACGTCCTGGAAGTGCGCGGTGCTTCCTTCATGCCCACTATCGTGCATGTTAGCGAACTCCTTCCCACGCAGGTAGAAGCTGCTTTGGGCGAGCTGGTCGGGCGAGGATTCGTAACCGCGGACGGATTCGCTGGTCTGCGCGTTTTGCTTACACCATCGGATGAGCGCCGCCGAAAAAACAGCAGGCCGAGACACAGGCGACAGGTCCCGTACGGAATGGAAGCGGCCGGAAGATGGTCAATCGTAGACCATTCGGAGCCCGAGGCCGAAGAGCATGCCGAAAATATGGCTCGGACTCTCCTGCTGCGGTACGGTGTGGTATTCCGGCGGCTTTTGACACGGGAGCACAGCATGCCAAGCTGGCGTGATCTGGTTCGCGTATTCTGGCGCCTGGAAGCCCGTGGAGAGATGCGAGGCGGACGATTCGTGGCTGGTTTTCCGGGAGAGCAATTCGCGCTGCCGGACGCCGTCGGGCTACTCAGGCGTGTTCGGAAAGACCCCTCGATCGCAGCAGAACCATCTGGCATCAGCGGGACGGACCCACTGAACCTGGCGGGCATCCTGAGTCCGGGCAGACGCATCCCGGCCATTGCATCGAACCGGATCGTGTACCGCTCGGGCGTGCCGGTTGCCGCGCTTGTCGGCGGCGAAATCCGGATGTTCTCAGACAAATATAAATCGCACGAACTGAAACGAGCGCTTCTCATGCAGCCTCAGACCAAGGCAGTGCGCAGAGACTCCGCTCGAACGGGAAGGCGCAGTCCGCGCAAAGTACCGAACGCGTCGTGATTACTCGGAGTATGTGTCCCTCAGGTGCTTGACCGAGACTTCGACCACCGCGCGCAGAACGGAAAAATCCACGTCCATTAGACGCGTGACGTACAGACAGGATTTTCCGGTCGAATATTTCCCAAGTCGTGGCAACAGGTCCTCAACCGCGGCGAAGCCCGACATTATGTACAGGGTTAGATTCCGCTTGCGCGGCGAAAAGCCTGTGAGGAACCACGTGCCCTCTCGCCCGGAAGCGTACCTATAGTGATACGACCCGAAGCCCACAATGCTACTGCCCCACATAGACGGTTCATCGCTGGTTACCTCCGCCATCATGGCCATAATCCTCTCGCAGTCCGCGCGCTTTTTTGCGTCTTCGACTGTGGCAATGAATTCGTCCACACTTGCCGTTGTTTTCTTCGTCTTGAGCTCTGCCATTCTTCCTTAATCGGCTCTGATAGGCCTCTCGCAAAACTACAGATGTCTAGCGATACATGCCTTCAGAGCACGGACCCTCATTGGGCGTTGTTTCCTCAAACGAGCGGGCTACAAATGGCGCCCTCACGCCACAAATCTCTCCACAACGACACGCAGGATGTCACGAGTTAGTCTTCACCAGTTCCTGGACACGGGGTACGGCCGATTCGGCGATCGCCGTCTTCGAGCTATGCTCCGGCGTGGCGCAGACCCGAATGCTCCCCGGGGGCCGTCTGCCGAACCCCCGCTCCACGTAGCTACCCGCCGCCGACGGCTGACTGCCGTTGCCCATCTTGTTGGACTTCGGTGCAGATATTGACGCCCGTACGGGGTATGGCAAGACCGCATACGTCCATGCCGCGCGGCGTGGATTCACTGAAGTATGTGACCTGCTGCGATGCCGCGGTGCGAACTGCTCCAGTGTGCCCGCAGACCGACTTGCGATGGCGCTGAGCGCAGAAGACCTCGGCAAAGCCAGGGCAATACTGGCAGAGCATCCGGATTGTGCAAAAACGGGCAATCCTGAAGAAGACCGTCTCCTTGCCGACATGGCGGGTCGAAATAACATCGACGCGGTTCGAATGCTCGTCGACGCGGGAGCTGATCTTGTGGCACCTGGACTTGATGACGGAACGCCCTTGCACCAGGCCGCCTGGTTCGGACAGCCTGCCAATGTGCGCCTTTTGATCGATCGTGGCACTCCGCTCGACGTGTTTGAGCGCGTACACGGAAGCTCTCCGCTTGGATGGGCCGTCCACGGCTCTCACCATTCGGGTGGAGCGGCGAAGCGCCAGCGTGCATACCTAGACATCGTAGACGTATTGATTAAAGCAGGTTCATCCCTCCACTACCCCGACGATCCTAGCAACGCTTACTACAGGCGGCTTATGCGGTCGGGCAGCCGCAAAGTACGGCAGCGCCTGCGTGCGTCCTGGCACGGGTGATCCCACCAAAGGGAAACTGTTGGAGGTTTCCGCGTCTTATGCGGGCTCTCTCGAAAAGTCCTCCAATCAGGTCTCTACCTATGAAAACACTCGACCTCGGCGCATTCTCGATCAGCCTGTCGGTGCGTGACCTCGAAAAGAGCCGCACCTTCTACGAGAAACTCGGCTTCGTGGCCTCCGGAGGTGGGCAGGGCTACCTCATCCTCCGTAGCGGCACGACAGTCATCGGCCTGTTCCACGGTATGTTTGAAGGCAACATCCTCACCTTCAACCCCGGCTTGTCCAATGTGGAGCAAAGGCCGGGACCGCTGTTGGAGGCACTTCGAGTAGAAGAATTTGCGGACGTCCGTGCCATTCAGAATCACCTGCAAGGCGAGGGCATCGAGCTAACAATGTCCGTGGACGAGGCCGAGAACCCGACGGGCCCAGGCAGTGTCATGTGTCTGGACCCGGACGGCAACGCGATCCTTATCGACCAGTTTTTCGACAAACCCACACGCTGAGTCACATGCCTGCTTCTCGCGAATTGAGCATCGACTTTGGTCAGATGCCCTGGTCCCAGTCACCCGCATCGTGGCGTTACCACGGAGAATCCGTCTGGAATGCCTTGTGTGAGACGCTCGAAGTCGGCGGGCGAGTCACCGTATCCTGCCCGGCTTCCGCCCATCCGCACCTGCAGGGACTTCTCGTGCTTGAAGGGGACCGTTTCCGCGCCGAAGTCACCATAACGTCACATGCGGACCCATCGGATCTTGCAGACCTGCGGAAGGGCCGGCATACGCAGCTCTTGCATGGGCTCGACGTGTCTTACGCTGCACACGGCCAAGACGCCCTCACTATAGCCGTAGAGGCACCCCTTGAAGGGCAACACAAGGATCGTATACGCACTGTTCTTGACACTGCCTGGGACCTGCAGCTTCTGGCCGTCGGGCTGCTTTCGCAGCGATTCGGTATTTCGGAAGACGTACCGATAGGTGGAGCTGAAACCCTTGGACAGGAGCAAGAGTCGTGACAAGATTCAGGCAAGGTTTATTTTATGTTAATCTTGCATTTGTATATTATGTATACTATATATCGTATATATCATCACTTCAAGGAGGATCGCCATGGGCCGCCGCTCACTCACCACCAAACAGCTTGCATTCCTGGAATTCCTGAGGCAATACGTCAAGGAACACCACATTTGGCCAACGTACCGCGAGATCGTCGCTGAATTCGGCTACCGGTCGCCGAATTCCGTGACGCAGAATCTGCAGGCACTGCGGAAAAAGAACTATCTCAGGTACGATGCCGACGGGTATCATCTTAAGGTAAAGGCGCCGAGGTCGCGTGGCATTCCGATCCGTGGCGTGATTGCTGCCGGGCAGCTACAGGAAGCTGTCGAGGCTAATCTCGGTTCTATTACACTCGAGATGCTGTTTCCGAACTTGCATCGCATTTTCGCCTTGCGCGTTGCCGGACAGTCGATGCGAGGCGCAGATATAAAGGACGGGGATTACGTACTACTCATTGACGACGACATCCCCAACGGAGGCATCGGTGCCGTGCTGTATGACGGCGAAACGTCGCTCAAGCGCATTTTCATGGACCAAAACGGCTTGCGTCTGGAACCAGCCAACCCGGAGTACGAAGACATCCACATCGAGCCGGACGTCTTTGAGGAAGTACGCGTACTCGGACGCTACGTAGGACACGTCAACAGGACGGGCCTCCATAAAGCCAGACCACGGCCACCGCAGCGCCGCCTTGGGCGACCGCTGACGTCATACTACAACAGCGCTCCCCCGATTCAGGCGAATTGACGCTCCGCATAGGGCACAACCTCGCCCGCCTCTACATACCGTCTGAGCAGGCGGAAATACATCGCCCAGCAGAACGCCGACGTGCGAAAGTGCGCTGAGTTCTTCGCCCATCCCGAGTGCTCGAATTGTACGAGCGTTTCGCTGCCCTGGCGCTCCAGGTGGATACGCAGGCGTGTTCCGTTCCAATCCTCGTCCGCATCCGTAACGATCCACTCGATCGTTTCTCCGGGTGCGTATTCCGACACTTCGGCACGCCAGTCGTAGCCGGGGCCAAAGCCCAAGAACATTTCGTTGCCCGCTTTGGCCTCGCCTGCCGCTTCGAGCGTCCACCAAGCCGACAGGCCCCGGGGTGTGCTGAGGGCGTCGAATACCAGCTCGGGCTGAGCCCGCACGGTGAAGTCGAACCTGATGTTAGGCATGGTCTCCCGAGAAAGGTTGGTGTGGCTTTTTTTCTGACGCGAAGCTTCCGAAAAAGATGCGGCGATCGTTGGGAAACTCGCAGCAATTCGAGCTGTTGCCGATGTTCGCAGGGTGCTCAGCTGGCATGTCGATCTGCATTGTTCGAGGCACGGCGGGCACGTCGAACGAACAACGGTCATTCTCGAGCCGAGGCTGGACTGCGTTTCCACACCTCAAAAGATCTGTGACGTAATGCCGGATTTCATTATCGCCTATCTCGGTGGGCGACAGCCCCCCAGCCCGGAAGAAGGGCGCAGGGCCCAAGCGAGATGGCAAAAGTGGCTAGCCGATCTTGGTGACGCGGTCGTACATCCGGGCACGCCCCTCGGCCCGTCAACCATCGTGGAAGCCGGCGGTAAGACCAAACCTGCTGGAGAGGATCGCCTGACGGGATACTCCATCGTAGCTGCCGATGACATGAACGAAGCGCTTGCCATCGCCCACCGGTGTCCATTCCTCAAAATGGGCAAAATCGAAGTTGCGGAAATCCGAAACATGTAGCAGCGACAAGGCTGGACGTGCTGCATTCGAAGACTGCCTGACGACACGTCCGCACACCGTCACTGTTCTCGGGTGGAATCCACGACCGATCGAAGAAAGTGCATGACGTTGCACGTAACCAACGGCGACTCAGCTGCCCAATTACTCAGGGAAGCCGGCTTCGGCGGCACAATTTTGCCGTGGCGCGACGTACTGCACGAAGGCCCTGTACCTGCGGGACCGCAGCTGGACGAATTAAGCGAATTGCGAGCTCGCTACCTGGCTGCGCGTGGCTGGGGTACACTCGACGAATTGCGAACCTCGTTCTTTCACCGCAACACGACGCTGCGAAATTGGGGCCGCTACGACGGCATGCTACTCTGGTTCGAACACGACCTGTACGACCAGCTACAAATCTTGCAGATACTCGACTACTTAGCACGGAATCATGTACGTGGCGCATCGCTGTCTATGATCTGTATCGGCAATCATCCGGATGTAAGTGATTTTCGTGGTCTCGGCGACTTGACGCCAGAACAGATTCTGCCCCTGTACGACCGACGCGAACGGATTACCGAAGGGATGTTGCGTCTTGCACGCGAAGCGTGGGCAGCGTTTCGTGATGCGGATCCGCGAAGGGTAGAGCGCCTGATCGCTGGAAACACAACTCCGCTCCCGTTTCTCGGAGCCGCCCTCGTCAGACACTTGGAGCAGTTACCTTCTACCTTCAACGGCCTCGGGCGAACTGAACATCATGCGCTGGTCGGGATTGCCTCCGGTGTTACGGATTCTGCGCAGCTTTTCATAGCGCACGAGGCGCAGGAAGAAGCGCCGTTCGTGGGCGACTGGTCTTTCTGGGCTGCACTCCGGGATCTAGCGGGAGGCACGCATCCACTGCTCCAGATTCACGGCGACTTTCCAAAAGCCACGCTGACTCTGTCGCCGGATGGCGCGGACGTAGTTTCCGGTGACCGCGACGCCATAGCACTGCGGGGAGTACGACGATGGCTTGGGGGCATCCATCTGTGCGGTGGCTCGGCTGAATGGCGATGGGATGGAGATTCCAAGCGAGTTGTCCACTGCCATAACCAGTGACATGTTTCGGCCGTAGTTAGTATCGTTATCACTTCCTACGACTCAATCCCAACCGTGCCATGCCAGAAAGCACCGTACCATTCATGAGACGCCGCATACCGAACATAATCCTGAGCGTCGTCGGCAGCTACGCCACGATGTTCGTCTTCGTGTTCGTCACCTTCACCGTGGCATACTTCATCTTGGGCGCCGATGGCGCCTTTCGTCCGGACTCATGGGACGTATCCGGTGCCTGGATCGTCGTTACAATCGTCCTAGGGTTCGTTGCAGCATACCTCGGCGGAATGGTCTGTATCCGCATTGACACTTCCGGCAAAGCGCCGCTCTATCTCATCGGCCTCGTCATCGTCCTTGGTATCGTGACCATAGTCTTTGCCGGGGCACCGGTGGAGATGGGACCTCGGACCTCCGACGTTGGTAATTTTGCTGCAATGGCAAACGCCCAACAGCCCGATTGGGTGTTGTACGTCAATCCTCTAGTCGGAGTATTAGGCATAGCATTTGGATGCCGGATGATCGGGCGCAGCAAATAGCGCCTACCAATCAGTGGATACAATCCTCCGCGCAGTGGTAGTGTGTGGGGTTTAGATTGAGTGACTCAAAGGGGTTTCTTCTATAGCTCCGGCGATCGGCAGGCAGCACAAGGAATCACAGGACGAGCTGTTTGTGGCGGCTGACAGGATTCGGGCGCTGGGCACCCGTTGCACCGTGGCTTTAAGTGGAGGACCAGGGCTTCGGCGAGTTCGCGGATCGACATGCCGCGAGTTCTTCTATGCGGAAAAGCGCGGTCGGCCGGGTATTCCGGGAGTGTATTTTCGGATGCTGTGGGATACCTGGAAGGGATCTCCTCGGAGCGGGGTAGTGCGTGGGGTGCAGGGACTCGCTCTCTTTGCGCGACTTTCTTGGATACGGCCTGGCGAAGAACCTGCCAGATCATTCCACGCTGTCGAAGACGTGCAAGCGGCTGAGCCTACAGGCACACGTAGCGGTGTTCGGCTGTGTGCTGAAACGGCTGCGGGAGTATCGCCGTTGCCAACCTGCGGCAGCGCAGCAAAGCTACTGTTCCTCGGCCACGTAGGTGATGGCCACAACGCTGGAGCCTTCCGGATCCACGATCTGCGTCATCCGCCCCACGTGCGGAATGTCCATCGGAGGAAACAACACTGTCCCGCCAAGCAACGGAGTCTTTTCCACGACCGTGTCTACATCGTCCACGGTGACGTAGCCGCACCAGTGAGGTGGAACCTCGGCGTCCGGCAGACGAACGATTGCGCCGAAGCCGACATCTCCGATCTTAACTATTCGGTACTGTCCAGTGGGAATCTGCACCACCTCAATTGTCCATCCGAACAGGTTCGAATAATAGGTGGCAGCCGCTTCCGGATCCTGTGTGCGCAGTTCGAACCAGCTGAACAAGCCGTGCGTGCGAAAAGCCTTCACGAAATCACGAAGCCCCGACTCGGAGGAACCGTCGGCATATTGGATGGCCTGAATGTAGGCACCCTGAGGATCCAAAATTCCGCAGAACGGACCAATAGGCGTATCTGTAATCGGGACAAGCAGGTTGAGATCGTTGTTGTCTACCAGGGCCCGGACGTCATCGACCGTTATGTACAGCGTCCAACAAGGGGGCATCTCCTCGTGTGGTCGCTGCATCACACCGGCGACATTGATGTCGTGAATCTTCATGACGTGGTACATTAAGCCGCCCTCCATTGGCATCTCCTCGGGTTTCCACCCAAAGAGCTCCGAGTAGAATGCCAGGGCACGGTCGGGCGCGGCGGCCAAGAGCTCATGCCAGCTGATCGCACCGTGTGTTGTAAATGGATTCATGATTCTTCTGTTGGTTCGTTAGCAGCTTACCACTCAAGCCCGATTGCTCGGGTGAGAAATTCCATGAAGTCCGATCCATTGCCGTAGATGCGTGCCAAACGCTCCAGAAAATCAGCATGACAGGCCTCGCCTTCCGATAGCGCAGCTGACACGACAAAATGTTTGCGCTTGAGATCCGTGATGAAGCGGTGATTGGGATCGAATCCCCGCGGTGCCCGCTTGAGCGATTCGCCGTCGAATGCAGTAGTAAACATTGCCGTAAATGCCGGATCTACCGTAACGCTTTCCCACGTGTCGGGCTCGTTCACGATGGCCTGTCGGATGCGCGTCAGTGTCCGTGTATCGGGTCCCCAGATACCAACAGCCGCGAACACCTCTTCAGGGCCGAGATGCAGATAGAACCCCGGAGCATGGGCGTTCTTGCCGGCTTCGTGCCTGAAATGTACACCGGCCGCCGTCTTGTACGGTCGCTTGTCTTTGGAAAAGCGCACATCACGGTAGATGCGAAACAGCGATCCGCCTACTTTGGGAATGGCACGGAATCGTGTGCTGATCTCGCCAAGGAGGCCCGTGAAATCCACGATCAGGCGCAACAGCGGCTCCTTAACGTCGGCCTCGTAGCGATGTTTGTTCGCAAGGAACCACTCCCTGTGGTTATTGGCATCGAGGTCCCGAAAAAAGTCAAACAGCGCGGGCCGTATGTGAGACATGGATCTTGTGTGGTCAGCGTTGCGGGCCAATGTTACCTAGCGAACGGCACATACGCAACCATTGATGCGTTGCCTATATCCCTACGTTCGGCACGCCGGACGAGTTACGCGTCTTCAACGTATACGCTGTTATCGCATGAAAATCGACGACCGTCTGCGTGCGTGGTGGTCCTACTTGCAGGGACTCGACGGACGTCTGGCAGGATTCCCCGCAGCCGACATCCTCAACGCTACCGGCTGGGCACGATCGGTTGGAAGTGTCTGTCCCTACGTTACGCTCCATAGCCGCGGCGGTGTCACAAGAGCGGAAGCTGACAAGGCCGTCAAGGCGACGGCTATCCTCGAGCTTCCGAGTGCCAGAGGGTGCATGTACGTTGTCGGAGCCCGTGACCACGCACTGGCACTGAGGGTCGGCGAGCCTTTCAGTGAAGCCGAGCGCAGGACGGCACGCCGACTCGGCGTACTGGACGACGAAATCAGCCGGTTGGATCACGCGATCCTGGACGTTCTTGCTAGTGGCCCCATGCTCCCATCCGAGCTGCGCCGTGCCTTGGGCGACGCTGTGCGCAATCTGGGCGACGAAGGCAAGAAAAAGGGGCTGACGACTACGTTGCCCGTCGCACTCGGCCATCTTCAGGTTCGCGGAGAAATCCGCCGCATCTCTGCGACAGGCCGGCTTGACAGGCAACGCTATCGGTACATTCGCTGGAATTCAAATCCGCTCAGTGCGTACACACTTACACTTGAAGAGGCACGTGTTGAGCTTGCTCGGCGGTATTTTGAATGGACGGCACCAGCCACTGTCGCTGAGTTTCGGTGGTTTTCCGGACTCGGAGCGAAGGCTGCCCGGGCCGCACTCGAGCCGCTCGGCCTTGTGGCGGTGCGATTACAAAACACCCGTCTCATTCTTCCCAGCCAGCTCGAAGCATTCCGAAATTTTTCGTTGCCGACCGCCCCGGCCGTCAGCCTCATCAGCAGTCTCGACGCGCTCGCACTTCTTCGCCGCAATGCCGCCTCGCTCGTCGCAGCCGCCGACCGCGATCATCCGCTTCTTGTCTCACGCGCAAGTGGTCTCACTGACCTTCCTTACCATGCCATCATAGACCGGGGCAGGCTGATTGGTTTTTGGGAATACGACCCACAGAATGAATCCGTTGTCTGGGCAACTTTCAGCAACGCAACTCAGGAGGTTCTCGAAGCCGTAGCCCACACGGAAGCCTTCATCAAGAGTGACCTTCAGGACGCGCGAGCATTCAGCCTCGACAGCCCCAAACGTCGCGCTCCGCGCCTCAAAGTGCTAAAAAGATTTCAGGGGCAAGCGGCCAGATAGGACCGGATTCCCGCGAACGTGTCGCGCCAGCCCTTGACACAGGCATTGAAGTATTCGTCCGCTTCGGGGCCAGCAGGGAAGCCGCCTTGAGTGACTCGGAGCGTAGCGCCACTATCAAGTGGACGTACCACAAACTCGATTTTGGTTTTCATTTCGAACGGCAGCGGCCCCTCTTTCGCCCAATAGTAGTGCTCGCCAAGTACTAAGCGGACCCCCGATTCGAAAGCACAGATCGAAGCCGCCACGACATAGTCGGGATCGTCCTCCTCGGCGCCCCATGATACCAGATACCGCCCACCCTCCTCCGGCACCACGATGGCCGCTGCGGCCTGCCACCACGTGCGGATGGCACTCGGAGTGTGGAGTGCAGCAAACAGCGTAGCGCTGTCAACCTCGAAATACTCTTCGTGTACGTGAGTGCGGCTTTCCATGGGATCGCTAGAGGAATGGTCCGAGAGTAACCTTTCGGGAAACGTGTCGTTTCACACGGTCGCAAGTGACAAGTAGGGCGCGCCCCATATTTGAAAATGACTGACGCTCAAACTGTCCGGCTACCTGTCCGGGGCATGGAGTGTGCCGCCTGCGCCGCCGGGATCGAGCGCCGACTCTCCCAAGAGCCCGGTGTCCTGAGCGTTGCCGTCAATTACTTAAGCGGCGAGGCAGCAGTCCGCTTCACCGGCAGCGGCGACGTGTCCCGCTTCATCCGCGCCGTGCGAGACGGGGGATACGACGTACGGACAGAGACGATCCGCTTCCCCTTGACCAAGTCAGTGCGCAATCCGGAGGAGGTAGTCGCTGCCATCGCGGGTTCGGCAAGTGCGCGGATTGAAGACGCCTCCGTCGTGGTCGAGTACGTGGAGTCTCTCGCGGATCCTTTCGAGCTTCGCCGCATGCTCATCGAAAGCGGCCTCGTGGATCCGCCCACCGACAGGCCTGGCTCCGGTAATGGCAATCCGCTCGCGCGCGAA
This sequence comes from Rhodothermales bacterium, assembly GCA_012267425.1. Lineage (GTDB taxonomy): Bacteria > Bacteroidota > Rhodothermia > Rhodothermales > Bin80 > Plut-88865. The sequence goes on along the minus strand of JAAXGO010000075.1, from coordinate 12,380 downwards.
AGGCAGCAACATATCCGGAACCTCAAGCACCGCTCCCTCGCGTCCAGCCTGCTGACGCTGCCGGTTCTTGTGCTCTCGATGGCGCACGGCGCTCTGGAGTTTCCCGGCATCCGGTACGTGCTCTTTGCGCTGACAACTCCTGTCGTGATGTGGGGAGGGCGGCCATTCTTTGCGGGCGCCTGGTCAGCTCTCCGGCACGGCACGTCCAATATGAACAGCCTCGTGGCGTTGGGCGTTGGCACGGCCTATGTATACAGTGCCGTCGCTACCATCGTGCCCGGTTGGATCGCGACCGCAGGGCAAGAGCCACACGTCTACTTCGAAGCCGCTGCAGTCATCGTGACGCTGATTCTCGTGGGACGACTCCTTGAAGCACGTGCCACCGGTGAATCAGGTGCGGCAATCGAAAGACTGCTGAGCCTTCAGGTACCAACAGCTCGTGTACAGCGCGGTAACGACACTGAGGAGATTCCGATCGACCTTGTCCGCCAGGGAGACCAAGTCGTTGTGCGGCCCGGAGAGAGAATCCCTGCCGATGGAGTGATTCTTGACGGTGACTCCGCCGTGGACGAAAGCATGATCACGGGCGAACCACTCCCCGTGGACAAGAGGCCGGGAGACACTGTCGTGGGCGGGACAATCAACACATTCGGCGCCTTTGTAGCCAAGGTGTCCCGCATCGGACGGGAGTCCACGCTGCAGCAGATCGTGCGGATGACGCGCGAGGCACAATCCGGCAAGGCTCCTATCCAGCGCCTAGCAGACAGTGTATCAGCGGTTTTCGTGCCTGTCGTACTGCTTCTTGCTGTTGCAACATTTGTTGTCTGGTTAACCGTCGGACCCGAACCGCGACTCACATACGCACTCCTTACGTGCGTATCCGTACTGATCATTGCCTGCCCGTGTGCGCTCGGGCTGGCTACCCCAACAGCCATAATGGTCTCTACGGGCAAAGCCGCCGGGCGCGGAATCCTCTTCAAGAGAGCCGAGAGCATAGAACGGCTATGCAAAGTGGACACTGTTGTTCTGGACAAAACGGGAACGCTGACGGAAGGTGCGCCGAGTCTCGAAGACGTACACTCTCTAAAGCACTGGAGCGATGAGGATCTCCTGCGGCTTGCCGCCTCTGCCGAAACGCGGTCTGAACATCCCATTGGTGCGGCAATCGTAGCAGGAGCACAGCTCCGCGGCATTACCCTTACGGAGCCAACCTCCTTCCGGTCACGGACGGGACGCGGAATCGAAGCAACCGTTGAAGGGCATTCCGTAGTGATCGGCAACGAAGCGCTTACTTCCAAGAACGGTGACGCACCTGTCAACGTCACTGCTGCCACCGGCTCAACTCTGGTCTACGTGTCGATCGACGGCTCTCCAGCTGGCATTCTGTCCGTTTCCGATCAACTCCGCCCGACGTCGAAGTCCGCCGTGGGGCAGTTACAGCATCTGGGACTCAGAGTCGCCCTCATCACCGGCGACGCGGCAACCACGGCACTCACTGTTGCCCAAGCGGTCGGCATCGAACTCGTCGAAGCTGGCGCATTCCCGTCCGACAAGGTGCAGCTTATCCGCAGACTCCAGGGAGTGGGGCACGTTGTTGCGATGGTCGGCGACGGGATCAATGACGCCCCCGCACTCGCGCAGGCCGATGTCGGTATCGCAATAGGTGCCGGCTCGGACATTGTCACCGAAGTCGGCGACGTCATTCTCATGCGGAGCGACCTCCGCTCCGTCGCCGAGGCCTTTCGGCTCTCGCAACGGACGCTGAGGACTATCAGGCAGAACTTGTTTTTTGCCTTTGTCTACAACGTGACGGGCATTCCGATTGCCGGAGGCGCACTGTTTCCGGTCTTCGGCATCCTCCTCAGTCCGATTGTCGCGTCTGCCGCAATGGCCCTCTCCAGTATATCTGTCGTAACTAACAGTCTTCGCCTCCGAAGGATCAGTTTTCAGCAATCTAGAGCCACTAAGTGACTGCGTTATGGAACATAATATCTTGAAAAAGAAATGTTTAGCGTGAATTCATAAATTCAGGTGAGTAAATTTTCACCCATTCGTTGCAAATTCTACACACATAGTATATATGTCTTTATTTTGAAATAAGTCCTTAAGTTATTAATTTTTAGATTTTTGGTGGACAAATACAGGCTGGATTCGCTGCTGAGCACGCTCGAGCCCTTCGGCTTGCTTGTCATGTTATCGTGTAATATAATTGTAAATAAATGACTTGTATCACATCGATAAGACAGCGCTGGACCGAACTAGAAACATGTACAACTCCGCATTCGACTGCGGCCTGCAAAGCGACTGTCCTCTCATTACAACTGAAGGTAGGGCAGAGGTTGGGTGACGATGCACTGGTTGTCAGCGAGCATCGAACGCGGAATCGGAATCTTGGTGGTGCTGAACGGGCGGATCAAGTAAGCGCGAAGACCATGGCCGAGATCGAGGAGACGACCTGAGACGTGATGCTGCCCGCCGGCACGTTGGGCTGTCCGTCCTTCACCGTGGACGGGCGGTCTTACATGAAAGCTGCCACAAAAGCGTGCGGCGATACGTCAGATGATGCCTGCCCCGGGAGGTGATCACGATAGAGCCGGAGGACGACGTGGGCAACCTCAAACGGATCGGCGTGGAGGTGGCGGAGACGGCACAATTGAAGTCCAGCAATATCCGAAATCGTTCATATGTGTTCAGTAATCAAGCTCCTAACTCGATGATTTGCCCACGGCTTCCATCGGCTGGCACTATCCCTTGTAGTCCGGCTTCATCCCCCATATTATGTGAGGAACTGAAACGAACACCGCCAAGAAACCAGGGAGGATCAACCCTGCATGCCAACCCGGCGAAGCATCTATCTGAACTTGCCCGTCGCCGACCTCGATCGCTCGGTTGCATTCTTTACGACGCTCGGCTTCACGCTCAACCCGCACTTCTCCAACGAGACGGCCGCCGGGATGAGCATCACTGACCAGATCTTCATCATGCTGCACACACACGGCTCCTTCGCCCGCTTCACACCGGGCAAGAAGATTGCCGACGCGGCGCGTGACGCGGAGATTCTGATCGCCCTCGACGCACCCAACCGGGCGAACGTGGACGACTATAATCGCTCGCGCCGTGGCCGCGGGCGGCAGCGAATACCGGGAGACCATGGACTACGGCTGGATGTACGAACGGACCTTCGAGGACCTGGACGGGCACATCTGGGAGATCTTCCACATGGACATGAACCAGATGCCGACGGAAGGAGACGGCGATGGCAACGCTTGACCTGATCGGGACCTGCCTATGGTTCGAGGGCCACGCCGTCGAGGCGGCTAAGTTCTACGTCTCGCTCTTCCCCGATTCTCGGATCGTGAATGTCTCGACGGTGGGCGCGGGGCCGGCCAAGGGCAACGCGTTCGTGACCTTCGAGCTGGCCGGGCGGACCTTCCAGGGCATTGATGGCGGACCGATGTTCAAGTTCACGCCCACGATCTCTTTTGTGGTGAACTGCGAGTCCCAGAAGGAGATCGACAGCTATTGGGATGCGCTTTCGGACGGTAGGAGGGAGGGGCTCTGCGGCTGGCTCGATGATCGCTTCGGCGTGTCCTGGCAGGTAGTCCCAGCGAAGATGGGCGAGTTGATGAGCGCCGACCCCCAGCGGGTGATGGAGAAGTTGTTTACAATGGGTAAGATCCACATCGAGGCACTGAGAGAGGCCGGTTCGAAGGGGTGATGCACCGGTGACAGCTCGGAAATCCGACGCATCTGATGACGAAATACGGACGCAGTTCGCGGACTGGTGTAGGGCGAACGGGCCTGAGGCTCATGAGCGTGCTCGTGGCGCTCTCGCTCGCGCCGTCCGTCGTTCCGGCAATACTGGGCTTGGGGGGTCCCCACTCCACCCCCGCTCCGGCTCCCGCTCCAACCCCGCCGTGCGACTGCATCGGCAAATGTCCCACACGGACCGGCCCTGATTTACACGCCACTACCCAACTCCACCCCCTCGCGGCCTCTCACCGGCCCGTGACAGCGGTCCCGGCGCCCCGTTCCCGCCCAAGACTCAACCGCGTCCCCTACACACTTCCGTTCGCGAACGCGCCTCCTCTTTCCTGACTGCGACCCGGCAACCCCGAGTCGCAGAGCTTCCCCATTCGCTCGGGCACGTCCATGTGCCCCCCCCAACGGCGACCGTCCCGTCGGAATGGCCGCAGATACCAGCATCCCGAATACGCCGGGGCTGGTCTTGTGTGCGGCATTCCCTTGGCCCGGGCGGGGTTCCGCGTGTTCCTGCTTGCAGCGAATTCAGACTACCAAATTGTAACCACCGGATTGAGGAGAAAACAAATGTTTACACAGACATTCCCCTGCCCCCGGGCAGACTATGCCGGCACGGCGCTACCCGCTCTTCGCGCCGCCGTGCCCTTTGTGGCGGCCCTGTGCCTGGCCGCGTCAACCATCACCGTACCACCCCTCTACGCCCAGTACGAGTGGACCGCGTCGCGTCCCGACGGGCACGCTCCGATCGGGGTCATGGGGGAACACACACACGTGCGCGGCGAATGGATGCTCTCGTACCGCTTCATGCAGATGAGCATGGCTGGCAACCGCGACGGGACCGAGCGTCTCGAGACGAGCGACGTGCACCGCGACTTCATGGTGGCCCCCCTCGACATGACCATGCGGATGCACATGGCCGGGCTGATGTACGCCCCGAGCGACGTGGTCACCCTGATGACCATGGCCAACTGGATCGACCAGTCGATGAACCACGAGACGCGGCCGGGAGGCATGTTCGAGGCCGCTTCGTCGGGCCTCGGCGACGTCGGCCTGTCGGCGCTGGTCGGGCTCAAGCGCTCGGGTTCGATCCGCGCTCATCTCAACACCGGGGTGTCGATCCCGGTCGGCTCCATAGAGGAAACGGGTGTCAACCCGATGAGCATGGGCCGCACGGTGCAGATGCCCTACCCCATGCAGCTCGGGTCCGGTACCTGGGACCTCAAACCCGGCATCACGATCCTTGGAATGAGCAAACGCACCTCATGGGGCCTCCAGGGGATGGGAACCGTGCGTCTGGGCACGAATAGCCGTGGGTATGCATTGGGCGATGTGGCCGAAGGAACCGCCTGGTTCGCGGTGAAGGCAACCGACCAGCTGAGCCTCTCGGCGCGCGTCCTTGTCCGCAACTGGGGCGACTACTCGGGGCACGACGAAGCCTACGACAACCGGATGATGGTCCCGACCATAAGGGAGGAATTACGCGGAGGTTTCCGCATGGATGCTCCGCTGGGACTCAACGTGTACTTTCCGGGTGGGGCGCTGAAGGGGCACCGCATTTCGGCCGAGTTTACTCTCCCCGTCTACCAGTCGCTTCACGGGCCCCAACTGGAGACCGATTGGGTACTCACGGTGGGGTGGCAGAAGTCCTTCGAACCGATCGGCCACCCCTGAGTGAGGACGCGAGGGCTGCAACCGGGCCGGCCCCGGACATCCCACCGACGGGGCGCGGCCCGGCAGCCTTCGTGTCACAACGTCGCCGCCACCAAAAGGAATTGCGGGCTGTTGGTCGACGCTTTCCTCGACGCCGTATAAGGACATACCGGTGCGCGGAGGCCACATCGAGATCCGGAGCTTCGGCACCTTCAAGGTGCAACACCGCAAAGCGCGTGCGGCCCGCAATCCCAGAACCGGCAAGCCGGTGCAGGTGCCTCCCCGAGTTGTACCGATCTTCAAACCTTCGAGGCACCTACGCGGCCGGGTGGACCGAGTCTCTGGCGCGTCTGGAGAGGCGAAGGTCGCGACTGTGCCGGAGCCACGACGCGGCCCGGCGTTGTCCGAGACGTCGGAATGGCTTTCCCGCTGGTAAAAACAGCTGGCTCCGCCCTCCTTCGATCCCCCGAGTACGCGCTTCGCCACGAGGCGCACATTGCCGAACTGCTCCCAGTCCTCGCCCAATGCTGAGCCAACCCTGTAGACTTCGTCCAAAGGTTGGATTCAGTTGGCGGTCTTCCACGGCAGTTCAATGACCTCCTGAGCCGCCGCTGGGGCTACGGCCAACAGGAGCACCAGTGCGCCTGCAATCGATTCACCGTACACGACTTGGTGTTCTCCATCCGTCGGATTTGTTCACACGCCTCTCATCTTTCAGCGGACCTGAAGGGACAATCGCCCCCAATCCATGGTTAGATGTTCGCCGAACCAATCCCGTTGCCCGGGAGCCGCACCGTAAGCCCCTCAGAGTGCGCCGCGACTACCTCCGGGTAACAACCACGCTTGATGGCCATTTCCGGGCGAGAACCAGTCACTGGCGCATTGAGACGCACTGCAGGGAGTATCACATCCCCGTCTCAGGGGGCTTCGACTCGCAATGCAATTCGCCATCAATAGTTGAGCAGGCCGTGCAGGACGTTGCGGTTGCGGAGCATGAGGTGTTGCCTCGGCACTTTTTACCGTCCTTAGACTCGCATACAGCCCTACCTTCTCCCGACTGGGAAGATATCGAGGCTGGCGTGCATGCGCTGAGGCCGAGAAGAGCCGACACCACGATAGAACAAAGAACCTTCCTCATGGACCTACCTTTGATCTTAGTTGCGTGTGATCTATGACGAGCCCCGACCAACTACTCGTCAATTCTATACGCTACAACATACGGCGCGCCAGATTCGCTCTTGCCGTTTCCATAAGCTATGCCTTCCCGGACTACATGCAGACTGACACTTGCAGGCAAAACTGCCCTGGCTACGGCTTCTCCTTCCTTACTCAAGAGCAACCACTTTCCAGACGACGTTCCCCCTTCCCCGATAAGCTGGATCCAAATACGTCCCCGATCGTCAACTGAAAACGATTGATACGCCGGCATCTTGGCAGGGATATCAGATGCCAGAATCAGACGCCGAGCATCTGAAGACATGTCACTGACATAGTTATCGATATCCTCTCGGGTTACCGGCACAGCCGGATGATCGTATTGGACTGATCCTTGCGTACCTCCCCCAACCGTGGTCATCCCAATGTCAATCCTGTCGCTTAGTCCCGAATACACCAGGCCGTCCGCACCAAGGCGGTACTCGAATCTCCGTCCAAAAGGAACCAACAAAATGTACCGCTGAGAAGCGACATACTCCCTGTCTGGCAGGCTAACCACAGACTCCCCGATCACGATCCCATCCCTGCTCACGAGATTAACAACGGCCCGCCTGTCATGGGTGGCTTCGAGGCCAGGGTACATCGGGGAGCTGTAGACGATGAGAAACTCGTTATCCACCACTCCCAGTAACTGCACAGGGTCTCTCATTCCATCTGCTTCAATACGGACACTGTACATAAACCGGTGCATGTCAGGCTCAAACACAGACAGTCGATACAGATCACTGTCAAGGACATAGACTGAATCGCCCGGCCCAACATAGAGACCAGATATGTCCTCGAACTCGCCAGGCCCTGCTCCCTCGCGGCCTATTTCGTCGACTAATTCACCCGAATCGGATAGGACATAGATGCTGTTGTTGCTACCATCTACGGCATAGACCTGGCCAGCTGCATTAATATCCAGTGCAGTAACAAACCCAAACAGCAACGGATCATTCTCATCATCCCCGATGCGAAAGATCTCTGCCAAATCCAACCGAGCAGGAACAGTAGCGTCTTGCGCCACTGCAGGCCCGATTGTGTGCATGGCCATGCACGTGCCAAACACGATCTGAGCCAACATGGACACCTGACCATGCGGCACACTTCTTACGAGTGGCGGACAGAAACGCAATGTAGCCTCTGGTCTGATTCTACAGGCCTACGGAGGATCCTCACAGACCATGGGTAAAGCTGCAACGCGTTGCGTCCAGCCTCAGCATGGCAGAGGAACAGTACGAAAGCACTGTCAGAAAGCCAATCACTGACATGCATCCCGCGACTCTTGTTTCAAAAAAAACTCGTCAGCAGTCCAGTTGCTTCGGCGACCTTGAGCATTCAGCGCCCAGCTAAGAGTGCGCGGAAAGTTGAGGGATTCAACAAAGGGGGCAGCGTCTCCTCGGCCAAACCGAGCATGGGTGTGCACATGCCCACTCTCCGCGATGCCGACCGAGGCATCAACAAGGAGCTCCGACCGCTGGTTGGACCCGTCCGAGCACACGGCGACACCGTTGGCTTAGCGCCGCCGGATGGAGGTATGACCCAAGCAACAATGCAACGCCGCCGAAAAGAACGCACTGAATGACGACAAGTAACTACTACGGTGACTGTGTGGCGGACACACAGCGGGCGTCGCCTTCGGCTCTGTGAAGCCCCGCCTCGTAAAGTCACAAGGCCACTCTCAATGAATGATATGTCGGTCGGCCAAAAGCTTATATGTAGGATGCACAATGAGTGGGTGCAAGCGGTAGGGAACTCCAGGCACAATCCGCGTCGAGCCTGCGCCGTCTCCGTCCGGGATGATCAGTTGCATATTCAGTAGCCCCTCCAATTGGTAGATGCTCTCTTCAGTAGTCATCCGAAAAACACAGCTGTGCTCCTGAAGCGTCAGCGAATGGTGAAGGAGGAGATCCTTGAGCGTAAAAGCACGTGCGAGATCGAACGACTCGAAGAACTTGAACCTCAGCGGGCGTACCGGTTCTATCGTCAGCATGTCCTTCGCCTCATTGAAGCGAGCCGATTGTAACCAGTAAAAGAGCGCAAGCATCACGTTCTCGCCGCTGGCATGATGCAGGCGCTCGAAGTATACCTTGCGAAGAACGTTCTGCGCGGCTTCCGGCGACTTCGCCCGATTAAGGCGCCTCTTTGCAAGAGGCGACAGGGTGCGCGGTCGGCAAAACTCGAGTGGTAGTCCACTTCGACGGTGCCGTCCAAGTACGATGTCTTCGAGCGTGGAGCGTTCCAATACGCTCGGATAATAGCAGGTTACGAGAGTGGTCGCCGCTTGGAGTACGGTTTCGAGAAAGTGCCAGGCCAGACTTGCGATCGTGGCAATCCAGCAAATAGTCGAATCAGTACGCGAAAGGAAAATCAGCACCCGTTTCATCAGATCAGACCCTCCGGGCGTGCGGAGGAGAAGGTGCTCCATATTGTCAACAAGGCACATCTTGGGTGACGCATTCCGCAGCTCGAACTCCAATCGGTCCAATGACGGGTCATCGCCTGTATCAATACCGAACGTCCGAGCCATGAGCGTGGCGAAGTCAGAGATGTCGGTAACACGCTTATCTATGGTCACCATGCAAACATCCGCTGTACGCTCGAACTCCGAGCGTACAGCATTTAGTAGGCTCGTGCGCCCACTGCCCGGCGTCATTGGAAGTACAAGTGCTCCCGCTGCACTGCCATGCTTCCAGCGCTCATGGTGGTACCGAATGCGTTCGATATCACCTGTGCGACCTTCGAGGAGATAGGGCTCTAACAGTGGCTTAAATGCGAACAATCTTCCGTAGACCAACGGCAATTCCTCGCGGAGCTTGCCGATGGCCACTGACGAAATTGCATCAATGGCGCTCAGACGATCGCGATCACCGACCTCTATCGGGAGGATGGCACTCCGGCCCTGCTCCAAGAGCAACTTCGCCTGCTGCCGACCGCGGCGAACGAGTAGCCACCCCCTTTCCTGAAACAGGTTCAGCCGCCCGAGGACGGTGCGGTCAAATAACTTGGCCCGGCTCCCAATCCGATACCACAGGGAAGTCCACCTGCCCTCGAATTCGCTTTCAGACCGCGAAATGTGATGGATCCGCTCCCACTCCACCTGAAACTCCTTAAAGAAGCCTGACTCCAGGTCATGCCAGGGACCCAGCGCCGAGCGTGCAAGATCAAGTACTTTCTGAGCGGCGTTGCGAAGTCCACTTGTTGCCAGCTCGCGGGCATTTTGCGGCTCTCCTCGGCTTTGGAATTCGTCCAGTGCCGCATCCAGGTTGAATTCCACGATGTGAATAACCTGATTCGACGCACCCCATATCTGGGAGAGTGCGGTTCCAAGCGGCACCGCACGACGTGCAAGATGCTCGTCAGACACCACGACCACTTTGCGAATCTCATGGCGCATGTCCCGTACCCTGGGCTCGGCATGCACAATTTTGCCCGAGCGAACAAGGTTATGGAACGAAAGCCTCTCGGGAAGCAGCTCCACTACCGCGGCGAGGGTCGCCCGTGCAGCCTTGCCCGGGTGTGCCAGTGCCGCGTCGGCAGCCAGAAGCTCAGGAAGCGCACCGAAAGACTCTCGCAGGGTGCCCAGCATGCGTTCCCTTATTTCCTGCAGCGCACAGACAGGAGCGTCCTTTGCTTCCATCGACTCGAACGCCTCGTATGCATCGCGCTCAGCCTCATGCAGGCGGGCGGCCACGTTGCCGAAAGATCGCCAAAGAGGTTTAAGCGTCTCGCTTAATACATACTGCATCATGTCTCGGTGCGTGCGCAGCACCGTCTTGCGCAACGACAACAGCTCCTTGCAGAAGTCCAGCCTATCTACTACCTCCATGTGCCAGGCAGCCCACTGCTTCCGCCGCGTTTCCAGCGCCTGCGCTTTCGGCGCCGGGCCTCGGTCGGTCATCGACAGGAGCAGGGTACCAGCCCTCGCAACGTCCTCCTCAAACGCTTCAGACGCACTGGGTATGAGCTCGCCTGCACGCATGCCGGGCCGTTCCAGTGCCTCTGCCGCTGCGCTAAGCGCACCCCGCAACATGTCTGCACAGTCCACTAGCCGCGCCACGTCACCCAGATCGGGGGCAGCAGTCGGGGTTGCGTCCACTACGCCGAGAAACGACTCCGGGAGCGGCGGTTGCACGAATGCCGCTCGGCAAAGTCCGTGCTCTGCGTCCAAAACGGCGTACGTCCAGTCGTTGAGTGCCGTTTCGAGTCTGCCCGTGGCAATGGCGACATGTTCCTGAATACGCTCATGTGTGATTTGCAGGACGGATGCCAGCCGGACATCTATGTGATACGCCGCAAGGCTCTGGAGCTGTACGGTTCGCACTTCCTGTTTCCGACCTAAGCGCCTTTGTGCCCTCGAGTATGCCTTCTTCAGAATCACGGCGAAGCTGTCTGCTTCCCGTGAAACAAAAAGAGCATCTGAGCAAGGCAGAATGCAGGTTGCAGGTGTCTCGTCGACCACCACCTGCAGAGTAGTACAGATTTGAAGGGCCCTTTGCCCAATGCAATCGCCCGGGCAGAATCGCTTCAGGACATCCCGGATGGGCACAAGTACGTCCGCTACGACCGATTCTCGATAAGTGACTGCACTTTCCCAAAGGCCAGCTGCGCCATCGCTCTCGAATGTCGCCTTCACCAAATTGTCGTGGGCCTCGATGGCCGTCTTAATGGCGGCTCGTACGGGAAGTAGAATGTCCGTACTGACAGCATCTAACCAGCGCTGCCATTCCGCACGGGCACGATCGACGGTGAACCGGACGAATTCGCGTGCACGCTCATCTGTCCACTCGGGTGGCTCAGCCTTCACGACGGTCTGGGATGCCGCGTCGTTCATGCGGTATCCGGCGAAGAGGCGACTCCTTTAGGCAGCTTCTTCAGCATGGGAGAATCCCTTTCCAATTGTTCAAAGAAGCCGTTCTGCAGAAACTCGATCTTAGCGGTTTCTGTCACGTCGCTCGCAAAAGCGAATTCGTACCGTGCATCCAAGACGTACGCCTTCACCGTGAGCTGCGTCAGGAACGTTTCCTTGAACGTGTCCTTCACGTTAACGACGATGGGCTCTTCGAGGTAGATGTACTTGGAGTTGGCGGCCGCCATGTACGCGATGGCCTTAGCCTTCTGGACGTCTGTCCATCCTGGCACGAAGAGATCTACGACCACCTGGCACTCCAGTGCACCCGCATTCGCATTGCTGACTTGGCGGTCGACGACGTGGGCATTCGGCACGGAAACAAGATTGTTGTCGGAAGTCATTATCCGCGTCGATCGGAGTCCCATCGTTACGACCTCTCCATACGTGCCCCCTATATTGATCTTATCACCGACCTGAAACGGCTGATCGAAGATGATCAGGATCCCGCCGAACACATTTTTGAGCAAATCCTGAGCTGCAAACCCAATGGCTACGCCCAGGGCTGTCCCCGCCGCCAAGAGGCCGCGGGAATCCAGTTGGAAAATCTCGGCGAGTACGATCCAGATCGTGGCGGACCAGACCAGCAGTCGCCCAATGGGAATCAACTTCTTGTAAAAAAGCCGACGCGCGGCGCTACGCTCCGCCAGAATGCCAAGAAGCCGTACCGAGCCCCTGAGCAGCAGCCAAGTGGCAGCTATCAGCAGGATAGCCAGAACCAGTTTGCCGCCGTATTCCCGAACATCCCCGCCCGTTGTGGAAACGAGGGCAGCAGTGGCGACATCGAGCCCGCCATGCAGGTCGCCCAGCAAATCAAAGGATACGCTTGCCTGCCGGGTCGATGTCAATCCTATTGGTTCCA
>JAAXGO010000074.1 GCA_012267425.1 Rhodothermales bacterium | reverse complement strand
CGTGAATTGTACCCAGTAGGGTACACTCCAGATTCCGCCTATGTCACAGCATCACAGGGACCTATTAGCTCCTAAGCTGTCGAAGTTCGGACTAGAGGGGGTCTTCATGGCCAGGGCCAAGTTGCTACGACTTATCAGTGGAGATGAAGACTCCACCGTCGAGTTCAAGCGAGACGATATCGAGAACTACAAGCTCGCAAAGGAACTGGTGGCATTCCTCAACTTGGAAGGTGGCACGGTGCTGTTGGGCGTCGAGAAGGATGGCAGCATTTCCGGAGTCACTCGTGACCGGATTCAGGAATGGGTGGCTAATCTTTGTCGAGACAAGATCGAACCGCCAATTACACCGCTTCTCTCCTGGGCGAGAGACGCGGTACCCGGCCGCGACGTACTGGCGGTTCACGTCGCCGCTGGGCCCGACAAGCCCTACGCACGCGTGCACCATGGTCGCAAGACGTATTACATCCGGGTCGGTGACACCTCCCGGGAGGCGAGCCGCGAGGAACTTGAGCGCATGTTTCAGGCTTCGAGACGCCTGTACTATGGCTTAAAGCCGGTTCCGGGGGCCGGGCTTGACGCATTCGACGGTCGTCGGATTCGCGATTACTTCAAACGCGTACGGGGCGGGACACTCCCGGAAGAAGATGACTCAACGGGATGGGAGACACTTCTCAAGAACACGAAACTTATGATCATAGTGGCAGGGCATCATACGGCCACGATTGACGGGATTTTGCTGTTCGGACAAACGCCCCATCACTACTTGCCCCAGTCTGGCATCCGGGCCGTGTGCCACCGTGGCACGGAGCCGGACTATGCTACCCGCGCCGACGCCGACTTACGGGGCTCCATCGTGCCTTTGGGGACTCCGTCTGCGGGAATCCGACAGCGGGGGCTGGTGGAGCAGGCTTGGGATTTCGTCCGCCGCAATACGCAGCCCCGCTCACGCTTGGAAGGTGGAAGACGGGTTGACCGTTGGGAATACCCGGAAGAGGTGGTCCGCGAAGCAGTGATCAACGCGCTCGTGCACCGCGACTACAGCACCGCCGGAACGGCTATCATGCTGGCGATCTATTCCGACCGCATGGAGATCGTGAGCCCTGGCAGCCTCCCCAACACCGTGACGGTCGAGGATAATGAAGACAGGAGTGCGCTACGCACGCAACCAGACCCTTATCAGCATCATGCGTGACTACGGCTACGTTGAGGCTTACGGCATGGGCATTTCGAAGAAGATGATTCCTGGAATGCGGGCTTACAACGGGACTGAGCCCGACCTCGTCGCGGAACGGCACCGGTTCACAGTCCGGTTGTGGAAACGAGGATCGGACTAGGGATACAATAGGAATTCGATACGGCCCCAACGCTCGTTTCTTCGGCGGGTCGTGCCCGATGCCATGCTTATCTCGGATGCCACGTTCGTCGTCGTAGACACCGAAACAACGGGCTTTGACTACGAGACCGATCGGCTCATCGAAATCGCGGCAGTAAAGATGCGCAAAGGATGCGTCACTGCTGAGTTCAGTACACTCATCAATCCCGAATGCCCCTTGTCCAGACGCATCACGTCACTGACGGGCATTACTTCCGCCATGGTCGCGGCCAAACCGACCGTGGCTGCGGTACTTCCACGGTTTCTTGCCTTCCTCGGATCGTCCATATTTGTCGCGCACCACCTGTCATTCGATCGTGCATTCATCAATCGGGCGCTAGAGCGAGCAGAGATGCCCCGACTGCCGAATCCAATGCTGTGTACGGAGCGTTTGGCGAGGCGCCTTCTTCACGGTCTTCCGTCCAAGGGGCTCGACAGCCTGATCCGCTTCTTTGGTTATACAGTCGAGGGCAGGCACAGGGCGCTCGCGGATGCGCACGTGACTGCCAAAATTTTCAGCCGTTTCATCGAACAGATCGGCACGGAACACGACGTCACAGCGATCCAGGATCTACTCCGGTTTCAGTATCGAACCTTCCGGACCATCCGCGCGCCTGCGGCCAACGTGGAGGCGATCCGTGCGCAGATTCTAGCCCGTATTCCCGGGTGTCCGGGTGTCTACTTCATAAAGGGAAAACAGGGGCGCATCATCTATATCGGCAAGGCCAAGAATCTGCGTCGTCGAGTCAGCAGCTACTTTGCAGGCATCGAAGGGCACGCGGCACATACGCGGAAAATGGTAGCTGCGGCCCGCGACGTCGAGTGGACCGAAACAGAGACCGAACTGGAAGCTGTCATCCTCGAATCACGCTCCATTAAAGAGCATTGCCCACGTTTCAACCGTGCGGAGCGAAAATGGGTCAGCCGGCCCTTTGTGCGTCTGAGCGATTCCGGTGGCGAAGTGCGTATCTCTACGAGTGTATTCATCCAGCACGACGGGGCTGAATACTGGGGGCCGTTTCGCGACCGCGATCAGGCGGAGTGTGCCGTCGAGGTCATTGTCGACCAATATGGAGTGGAGCTGGACAGACAGGCACCGGGTGCCGCAAAGAGTGGAGTGCTTCGCGCGGACTCCGCTCATGGCGTTAGGGAATTTCTCGCCGGGAAAGATCAGACAGTATTCGACTTGCTGGAAGCTTGCATGAAGGAAGCCGCCGAACGCACCAACTTCGAAGAGGCAGCCATACTGCGCGACCGTCTCATGAAACTGGGGTGGATAGCGAGCGCCGTTCCGCTTGCGAGGTTGTCCGTCTTTGACCGCAATGCGGCGGTTGTCGACGAGCAAATGCATGTATTCCTGATCCTGCACGGGCGGGTCGTAGATACGCTCTCGTTCTCACAGCCACCCAGCCCTTCTGACAAAAACATGCTGCTTGAACGCGTGCACGCCCACTATTGCGAAGCTCAACAGCACCCGCAGCGCTACCTCGATCGGGAGGTGGACGAAATTCGAATCGTTGCCGAATGGCTGCATCAGGCACGAGATCGCGTCCAGATCGAACGCTGGACGGACCAGAGCAACCCGGAGAATTTCGCGCAGGCAGTCCTGGCGATCTGTACGGACGCCGTGTGCGAATCTTGACGTGCCGCTTCATACCTTGCGCGTTCGCCAATGCTCCAACCGTCCTATTCCATGAAACGTCTCATAATTCTAGCATTCGCAATTACGTGTGTAGTACCTATCGCGTCCGCCCAGGATACTTCACTGCTGAAACGGGCTGCTCTTGCGGCGACAGTCGATCTCGAATCTGAGATTCATCGCATGTCGATGACTCTCTGGACATACTCGGAAACAGCCCTATTGGAAACAAAATCGGCGACAATTCTGGCCGATATTCTCGAAGCGGAGGGGTTTGCGGTTGAGCGTGGTGTTGCCGGGATGCCCACCGCATTTGTGGCTTCCTGGGGGTCCGGGAGCCCGTTGATCGGCATTCTGGCGGAGTATGACGCACTGCCCGGCGTTGGTAATGAGGCAAAACCTCATCGCGCAGTGCGTAAAGATGGCGTAACCACCGGACACGGTTGCGGGCACAATCTGTTTGGGGCGGCCTCCGTCGGTGCTGCAATGGCACTGAAGCGTGCCATCGAGGCGCAGGGAGCCTCGGGCACGGTTCGCCTATACGGCACACCCGCGGAAGAAACACTCGTAGGAAAGGTCTATATGGCTAAGGAGGGTATTTTCGACGACGCGGATGCAGTCCTCGAATGGCATCCCGGGCAGAAAACTGCAGTTCGCAACCAACCTGGCCGGGCACTCAACAATTTTGAGGTCGAGTTCTTCGGGCAAGCAGCCCATGCGTCAGCCGATCCCTGGAACGGGCGCAGCTCGCTCGATGCTGTGGAGCTGATGAACCACGGCGTGAATCTCATGCGAGAACACGTCCGACCGTCCACGCGCATCCACTACGTCACGCCCCGTGCAGGCGAGGTGCCCAACGTCGTGCCGGAGTATGCGAAAGTGTGGTATTTTGTGCGCGATGTCGATCGCGAGAGCGTCAGCGTGTGGTATGATTGGATCCTAAAGATCGCCGAGGGTGCGGCCCTCGCCACGCGTACGAACCACAAGGTATTTCTCGTCACTGGTGTACACGAATACAACCTGAACCGTCCGCTCCAGGAGGCACTGCAGGCCAATCTCGAATCGGTGGGTGCACCGTCGTTCACCGACGAGGAGCAGGCTTTTGCGAAAGAGCTGCAGAAGAACCTCGGCCTCAAGGAAACAGGCTACGATACAGAGGTCCAGCCGCTCTCCGAAGGGACCGATCCGCTCGAGGGAGGGTCCACCGATGCGGCCGAAGTCAGCCACATCGCGCCGACGGTCGGTTTCAGTATTGTGACAGCGGCTGACGAGGTGCCTTGGCACAGTTGGGCGACGACAGCCTGCCACGGAACCGACGCGAGTGTCAAGGGCGCCCTGGTTGCGGCAAAGGTCCTGGCACTGACCGGAGCGGACCTATTCGCCGATAGCGAGCTCCGACGTGCGGCACGGGAGTATTTTGACAAAAAGACGGAAGGTGCTTCCTACGCATCCCCGCTTCCGGCCGAGCAGAGTGTTCCGCTTCCGAAAGGGCACCGGTAAGGAATGTCTTACCGTGAATTTTTCTGTTTTTGCCGGTCCTGTTGCATAATTTCGGTGCGCCGTACCGACTGATCTTCCGCATTGAATGATCGAACAGTCACTATTTGTAGGATTGGCCGTCGTAGCAACGGTGGCAGCACTGGGAATGCTCATTTCCCGCAATCCCGTGACGAGCGCACTTTGGCTGATTTTGACGCTGTTCTGCGTGGCGGGCCTGTATCTGACGCTCAACGCACAGTTCATCGCCGTCATTCAGGTGCTAGTCTACGCCGGGGCGATCATGGTTCTGTTTCTATTTGTGATTATGCTGCTCAATCTGGGTGCCCTGCCTCGTCTTGCGGCCATGGACTGGAAAAAAGCGCTAGCATTCGTGGTGGGCGTCGTAATTCTAGTGCAGCTGGTATCCGTCGTAGTGGTGGGGACGTCACCTGAACCGGTTGTATCAGAAAGCGGGTCCGCCAGCGCAATCGCAAAGGAGCTGTTCGTACGGTACTATCTAGCTTTCGAGGTTGTGGGCGTGTTACTCCTCGTGGCTACCGTCGGTGCTGTCATGCTCGCGCAACGCAGATTTGCCTAGGTGCGCCTCACATGGTCGTCGCCCTGAATTGGTATCTCGTGCTGAGCGCCGTGCTTTTTACCATCGGCGTTCTGGGCGTACTTCTGCGTTCCAATGTCATAGTGATCCTCATGTCGGTGGAGCTGATGCTTAATGCGGTAAACCTCACGCTCGTCGCCTTGAGCCAATCCATGGGCGATCCGCAAGGTCAGGTCCTCGTTTTCTTCGTGATGTCTGTGGCGGCGGCGGAAGCCGCCGTCGGGCTGGCAATCGTCATCGCCATCTTCCGTAACAAGCTCACTGTAGACATCAACAGGATCAACCTCTTTAGATACTAGTCCGTCAGCCCCGTCGGCGTGCGAGAAGGTCATCCCGCGCAGCGAACTTCCCATGGACACCGATCTTCTCGTCAGCCTGATCATCCTGTTCCCGTTGGTGGGAGCTGTGCTTTGCGGCCTCGTGCCCCTGTTCGCGGCTCGCCTGCGCAAGCAGAAAGGGCTGATCGGGATTGTGGGTACGGCGGTGATTGCAGCTTCGTTCGCACTTACCATTCTCCTGTTCTTGCGCGGCTTCGATGAGCCGTATGTGACGGAGCTCTTTACCTGGATGGCGGCAGGCGATCTGCGAGTGACGTTCGCATATCGGGTGGATCACCTTTCGCTCATCATGGGGTTCGTCGTCACAGGTGTCGGAAGCCTGATCCATCTCTACTCGATCGGGTATATGCACGAGGACCGTTCGCAGTGGAAATTTTTCGCCTATCTGAACCTGTTCATCTTCATGATGCTCAACCTGGTTCTAGCCGACAATCTGTTGGTCCTGTTTCTGGGTTGGGAAGGAGTGGGAC
Organism: Rhodothermales bacterium; assembly: GCA_012267425.1. Classification (GTDB taxonomy): domain Bacteria; phylum Bacteroidota; class Rhodothermia; order Rhodothermales; family Bin80; genus Plut-88865. The sequence continues at coordinate 8,455 of JAAXGO010000074.1, read as the reverse complement.
TCTGCTCCTATCTTTTGATCGGATTCTGGTACGAGGATTTCAAGAACAGCACGGCGGCATCAAAGGCGTTTATCGTCAACAGGATTGGTGATTTTGCCTTTCTGCTTGCGATGTTCGTGCTGTTCAGGGAAGTCGGTAGCCTAGATTTTGATACGGTGCTTGCTGCGGGTAGTGGCATGTCGGAGACCACGCTGAGCATCGTCGTACTGCTTCTGTTCATCGGCGCGACCGGTAAGAGTGCCCAGATTCCGCTGTTCGTCTGGCTGCCGGATGCGATGGCCGGACCGACGCCCGTATCGGCTCTCATCCACGCGGCGACGATGGTAACGAGCGGACTCTACCTTCTGGCGCGCCTGTCACCGCTGGTTCTCATGTCGCCCACCATGATGGCAGTCATTGCCATCATCGGTGCGCTCACGGCCCTCATGGCGGCCACGATTGCCATCGCTCAGACCGATATCAAACGGGTTTTGGCCTACAGCACGGTCTCGCAGCTGGGGTATATGTTCATGGCGGTGGGCGTTGGTGCGTTCTTCGTTGCAATCTTCCACGTGGTGACGCACGCTTTTTTTAAGGCCTGCCTCTTCCTCGGCTCGGGCAGCGTGATTCACGGCATGTACCACGTGGGCCACGAACTTGAAGGCGGCGAGCACTTGGATCCCCAAGACATGCGAAATATGGGAGGTCTCGGCAGATTCATGCCCACGACGAGGTGGACCTACCTGATAGCGACGCTTGCCATTGCCGGCATTCCGCTTACGGCCGGTTTCTTTTCCAAGGACGAAATCCTGTTTAAGGCGTTTGAATTCGGATTCGACGGCGCACCGTATGCGTGGTTCGTGTGGATTGTCGGCATCGCGACCGCCCTGCTTACAGCGTTCTACATGATGCGCTCCTACATGCTGACCTTCGAGGGAGCGCCACGATGGAGAGAGGCCGAGCGGATCCATCCGCACGAGTCCCCGTGGACGATGACCTTGCCTCTGGTCGTTCTCGCCGCGGGGTCTCTTCTCGTCGGGTTCGTGGGACTTCCGAAAGTGGCCGAGAAAATTGGCCTGGGCAGCTGGATTCACGGGTATCTCGTCGGGCATGAAGGCCATGCGGGCCCCGTGGCTGAAGCTGAGCTCGGTGCACACGTATCAGTCGGGCTGGAGCTAGCTCTCATTGCGCTGGGTTCAGTCATCGCCATAGTGGGTATAGCCTGGACATGGCGATTCTATGCGCGCTTTGAGCTCGCGGGCGACGAACTCGTTCGCGGCAGGTTTGCCGCCCTGTACGACCGCTGGAAGGCGGCGTATTCGTGGGATGCATTTTACGACCGGACCGTGGTCCGAGCCGTCATTGGGGGTGCCGAGAAAGGACTTGCACCGTTTGACCAATACGTCGTGGACGGCCTCGTCAATGCTGTGGCCCGGTCCATGCGCCGCCTTAGCGGAGTCGGGCGCCTGATCCAGACCGGAGTGGCACAGAGCTATGCCTTAGCCATAGCCCTCGGTACGATACTCGTCATTGCAGTCATGGTATTCGCTTAAGCCGTGGACATCGCTCACCTACTTTCCATCGTCATCTTCCTGCCGCTTGCCGGTGCAGTAGTGACGTGTGTGGTGCGCGGCGACGGCGCCGTCCGCGCAATCGCGCTTGTGGTGACGACGGCGACATTTTTTCTGTCGCTATTGCTATGGTTCGGCTTCAGTGTGTCGGACGCTGCGGACTTGCAGTTCGCAGAGAAAGCATTCCCACTGATTTCAGCTTCGCTCGATGTCTCTTACTCGGTCGGTATCGACGGGCTGAGTCTGCTGCTGGTCCTGCTCACAACGCTTTTAGGCCCGATCGTTGTTCTGTCGTCGTGGACCTACATCGCCAAGAACGTCAAGGCATATTACACGCTGCTTCTCGTCTTGCAGACGGGTATGACGGGCGTGTTCTGCGCATTCGACATCCTACTCTTCTACGTGTTTTTCGAGCTCACGCTCATCCCGATGTACTTCCTCATCGGAATCTGGGGCGGCGAACGACGGGTTTACGCAGCTTTCAAATTCGTCATTTACACGATGGTTGGATCGCTCCTCATGCTGGTTGCGATCATCTATTTGGGATACGAGGCTGGAATCGCCGTCAACGGGGGCGTTTTTACGACAGACTATTTCAAACTCCTCGCGTACGGTGTTCCGCTCGGCACGCAGTCATGGCTCTTTGTGCTTTTCGCATTCGCGTTCGGTATCAAGGTGCCGCTGTTCCCGCTTCACACATGGCTGCCGGATGCCCATGTCCAGGCGCCGGCGGGTGGATCAGTCATCTTGGCCGGCGTGCTGCTGAAAATGGGGACGTACGGATTGGTCCGGTTCTGTTTGCCGTTGTTCCCGAATGCCGCCACGGAGTACGCAATGCTGTTTGCCGTTTTGGCCGTTATCGGGATCGTTTATGGAGCGTTGGTGTCACGAGCTCAGCCGGACGCCAAGAAGTTGGTGGCGTATTCGTCGGTCAGCCACCTCGGCTTTGTGGTACTAGGGATTTTCGCCTTTACGACAGAGGCGATGCAGGGCGCGATGATCCAGATGATAAACCACGGGCTGTCCACGGGAGCTCTGTTCCTTCTCGTGGGCATGCTCTACGAACGACGCCATACCAGGAGGATCGAAGATTACGGGGGGATTGCGCGGTCGGTGCCACTGCTGACGTTTTTTATGGTGCTGACTGTGCTCGCGTCCGCTGGGTTGCCCGGGCTGAACGGGTTCGTGGGTGAGTTTCTCATTCTCGTAGGCTCATTCAGAAGCGATACTGTCGGCATGCCAATTCTCATCGCATTTGCCACCACCGGTGTCATTCTGGCTGCTGTTTATTTACTCTGGATGCTCGGGCGCATGTTTTTTGGACCGCTCAAGAGTCAGGCAAACCGAACTATGCCGGATTTGAACCGTCGCGAGCTCGTTGTGTTGGTACCGATGGCACTCCTCATGATCATCCTCGGTCTCAGGCCGCAGCCATTTCTCAGGGTGAGTGAACCTGCCACGGAACAGTTACTGGAAACGATTCGGGACAAGAGGGAGGCCGCACTGGTTCAAGCTCGCACCGCACCACGGAGCGATGCCGCGCCAATTCACGTTACGATAGACCAACCCGGTTCGAAGTAGTATGCAGCTCGCATTTTCTGCCTCAGCGCGCAGGCAGACAGTCGCTCTGGCGATTCTCATTGCGCTTATGCTCCCGCAGGCGCCGGGGATCTACGCCCAACAGACACAGGCCACGGATACGGAGCAGGTGGAAGAGCAGGACTCCCATGCGGAGGACGACGGACACCACGCGGCCGCCATTCCACCACTCTGGCTGGTGGCGCCGTTCCTCGTCCTCTTGCTTATGATTGCGACCGGGCCTCTGTTCTACGTCCACCACTGGCACCACCACTATCCGAAGTACTCGGTTGGGCTGGGGCTCATCGTGACAGCGTATTACGTGTTCAAGCTGCACGACTCAGTGTCAATGCTTCACGCGTTGACGGAATTCCTGTCGTTCATTGCCCTGGTTGCTTCGCTCTTCATTGCCGCAAGCGGAATTTTTCTCAAGGTGAATGCCCGCGGCACGCCAATTACAAACGTGGTGCTGCTATCGATCGGGTCAGTGATTGCAAATCTGATCGCCACGACAGGGGCCGCGATGCTTTTCATTCGCCCATATATGCGTCTTAACAAGGGCCGTCTTAAGCCCTACCACATCGTTTTTTTCATTTTTTTGGTCGCGAACGTCGGTGGTGCGCTGACGCCGATAGGTGATCCGCCGCTCTTCCTCGGGTTTTTGCGCGGCGTCCCTTTTTTCTGGACGGCGGTCAACGTCTGGTACGTGTGGCTTCCGACCATGATTGTGATCCTGCTCATCTTCTACCTCATCGACCGGCGTAACACGGCTGCGAGCACCACAGAATTAACTGCCGGCAAAACAGTCGAAATCGAAGGGTACCGCAGCTTCATATTCGTCCTAATAATCGTGCTATCAGTCTTTATCGATCCGAACGTCTTCACGGCGATGAAGGGAACGTCGCTGGATCTTGTCGGCACGTACCACCTGCCATTTGGCATCCGCGAAGTCATCATGTTTTCGATGTGTTGGGTTGCGTACCGATTCTGCAAGAAAGAGGCGCTGGTAAAGAATGAATTTACATTCGAGCCCATTAGGGAAGTCGGCTGGCTGTTCCTGGGGATTTTTGCTTGTATGGTCCCGGCCCTGGCACTTATTTCGAACTTTGCGAACAATAACGCCGACTCGCTCACAACGGGCATGTTCTATTGGGGGACCGGCTCGCTGTCGTCGGTACTCGACAATGCGCCGACGTATCTTAATTTCTTGGCCGCCGCCATGGGCAAGTTCGGACAAGACGTGAACGTGGCCACGGATGTCAAGGCGTTTGCCGAAGCCGACGTCTCGCTTTTATTCTTGCAGGCGGTCTCCGTTGCGGCTGTATTCTTCGGGGCGATGACGTATATCGGCAATGCCCCCAATTTCATGGTTAAGGCGATATCTGAGGCAAACGGTGTGGATACTCCATCGTTTGCGGGTTACCTCGTCAAGTACGCCATCCCGATTCTCTTGCCGGTGTACTTCGTTGTCTGGCTGGTCTTCTACAGCGGATGGGTTCTGTGACGATGCCGAAACGATCGCCCCTCTCCGACGTGGACGTTGCCCGGGCCCTCGAGGGCCTGCCCGGGTGGCGCCACAGCGATAACCGTCTTAAGAAGACGTTTCGGTTCTCGAACTTTCGGGAGGCTGTCTCTTTCATCGTGCGCATGTCCTACGAGGCGGAGGCGGCCGATCATCATCCGGAGCTTCGCAACGTTTACCATACCGTCGACATCGCTTTGACCACGCACGACGCGGGGGACCGCGTCACGCAGATGGACGTCAACCTGGCAAGTGCCATCGAGAGATTTTCGTGGCTGTAGACCGATACACAGTCAAACGGCATGGAACTTAGCGGAGCCTACGACACCTTCCTCACGGATCTCGGCGGAGGGTTTTCCCTCGTCGTTCTGGCGACGGTCGGAATAGTGCTTGTCGTCTGGGACGCTTTCCGTAGTGACGCCGATGCTTTGCCGTGGGCTGCGTCAGCGGCGATACTACTTGCTCTTTGCTGGGAGGCCGTACACCTTGGCGATGAGGGGGGCACTGCCTTTTACGATCTCATCCGCACGAACGGATTCGCTTCGTTCATAAACATCGTCATCCTGCTCAGCGCACTGGGCAGCATCGTCCTTTCAGTTCCCTACCTCAAGGGCATCAAGCACGGCTACGGCGAGGTATATGCGCTGATTCTGTTTGCGACTTCGGGGATGATCCTCCTTGCGACCGCAAACAACCTGGTGACGATTTTTGTAGGGCTTGAGACGATGTCAGTTGCGCTTTACATCCTCACGGGACTCGTGCGCGAAGACGAAGGGGCGATCGAAAGTGCCCTCAAGTATTTTCTTCTGGGCGCATTTTCTACAGGATTTTTTCTCTACGGTATTGCGCTATTGTACGGGGCCACCGGCACGATGTACCTCCCGGAAATGGCTGCCGGCCTGGCCTCACGGGACATGGAGTTCTTGTTTTGGTCCGGGTGCGCCCTATTCTTGGTGGGCTTTCTCTTCAAGGTGAGCGCCGTACCGTTTCACATGTGGACGCCCGACGTTTACCAGGGGGCACCGACGACGCTGACGGGCTTCATGTCTACGGCGTCGAAGGCGGCGGCTTTCTCGGCGCTCATACTTGTGCTCTACTATGGCCTGGCGGAGATGAGTACGGGGAAATGGAGCCTTGTTCTGGCCCTTTCGGCCCTTGTTACAATGGTTCTGGGCAACGTACTCGCGCTGTCGCAGGACAACGTTAAGCGGATGTTGGCGTATTCGTCCATCGCACATGCAGGCTATGTACTCGTTGCTCTCGCCGCAGGATCGGAGGCCGGCTATGCGGGTGCACTGTATTACCTCTTGATCTACGCGGTGATGAACGTAGGCGCTTTCGGTGTCATGGCGCTCCTCGAGTGGGACCGGAAGGAGGGACGGTTGCAGACAATCAATTCTCTGAGTGGGATCGGATACCGAAAGCCGCTTTTGGGCGTCACCATGGTTGTATTCATGTGCAGTCTCATGGGCTTGCCGCCCCTCGGTGGGTTTTTCGGCAAGGTGGCAGTCTTTGCGCCAGCCGTGGCTTCCGGACTGACCTGGCTTGCAATCGTCGGCGTGCTTTCGAGCGTACTGTCCGGATACTACTATCTGCGGGTGCTGTACGTGTTCTGGATGCGCGCCCCATCCGACGGCGCAGCCGATGCGCGAGCAGCGAAATTTCCGGTGCCGACGGCATCCGCGGCGGTCCTCGTCATTTGTGCGGCCATGCTGCTTGTAGTCGGCTTCGTGCCGCAGGTTCGTGACGTGACCGACGCATTCTTCCAGGTGTCTGCGATGGCTGTCGTTCCTTGAGGGTACCGGCGTAAAACAATTCCAGTTCGATCCCCGTTAGACTGCAGTCGTTTTTCCCCACCCAAGTCGAGGAGGCCCTTCCATGAGCTTCATTCTGCCCGACCTGCCGTATGCACACGATGCACTCGAGCCACACATCGATGCGCAGACCATGCAGATCCACCACGGCAAACACCACAACGGATACACGAATAATCTGAATGCGGCGCTTACGGGGCACGACGCGTTCGCTGGCATGTCAATAGAGTCCATTCTGTGCGACTTGGATTCCGTCCCCGAGAGCATCCGTACTGGTGTGCGCAACAACGGCGGCGGCTTCGCCAACCACAGCCTGTTTTGGACTGTGATGTCGCCGGATGGTGGGGGTGATCCGTCAGGAGACCTTGCGGCGGCGATTGCCGACACTTTTGGATCCACTGACGATTTCAGGGCTGCTTTTTCGTCGGCTGCGGGGACGCGTTTCGGAAGCGGATGGGCGTGGCTCGTTGTGGATGCGGATGGTGTGCTCAAGGTGTACTCTACGGCGAACCAGGATAGTCCATACATGAATGGACATACTCCCATCCTCGGCCTGGATGTTTGGGAGCACGCGTATTACCTGAAGTACCAAAACCGTCGCCCCGACTATGTGGCAGCGTTTTGGAACGTCGTGAATTGGAGTCAGGTAGCGGCCAACTACACGGCGGTTCGCTGAGGCCGGTCGGCTACGCAGGTCTGTGCTTGCCGCCAGACGTCACGCTCTGTGTGCTGACGTGCCGGCCAGATAGTGCGGCCCTCGATCTTGAGCTGCTCACAAAGCGGGAGCAGAGTCGCGCGCAGGCGATTACCCATGCGAAGCAGCAGGCACTCTTTGTTTTAGGCCGCAGGGCGGCGCGAACGCTCTTGGCGGAGCGACTGGGCGTGCCACCGCGGGAGGTGCCGCTGCGGGTAGCAGCGGATGGCGCCGTAGTAGTTGAAGGTTCTGATTTGCGCCTCTCGATTTCCCATTCGGGCAATCACGCGGTTGCAGTCGCCGGCTTCCGCCCGATAGGGGTGGACATCGAGCAAATTCGGCCGCGTCGAGACGGGCTCATACAGCGGATCCTCCACGAGGATGAATGGCCTGCATTCGAAGCCAATCCTATTGATCACGTACGGAAGGTGATATTGTACTGGACGCTCAAGGAAGCTGCACTTAAAGCGATGCGTACGGGACTCACGAGGCCTCCATCAGCACTTAGACTCGACATAGATTACCTCGCCTGTGAGGGTGTGATCTACAGTCGTCGGGAACCCATTCTTCGTGCTCGGTTCGCGGAATACCAAGGGTACTGGATTGGAGTGGCGTTCGTGCCTCGGACACAAACCGGAGACTAATAGCTCCAAGAGCCAATTCGTTTCCCAACAGCGCTCTGCATCGGCATCGAGGCTGATGCCGTGTGGGCTATTTTCTGTCTATCCCTTTCGATGCCCAGATCAAGGTACCGATCCATCCAAATACCGACCAGCCCAACAGTAGATTGAGAACAAAGATCAGCCCCTTTTGGCGGTGTTTCCGAGAGAGGGCGACGAGTGTCGGAATGAAGTAAAGAAATAAGCCGCCGATGACTACAACCGTATCGTAGCCATCCATTTTCTAAGAGGTGATCTTGTCGAGCAGTTAGGTTCCCGAAGTGGATTCGAGCCGGGTCAACGTGCCTGAACACGCCCCCGTGGCCAAGGTATGGCGCGGTCCGATCAATTGCTGTGCACCTGCAACGTACCCACTGCAAGGGGGCGGCCTGATGCCGTCAAGTACTATGTTAACCCCAGTTCCCCCAGTTATCAATGTTTGCCGACCTGGCCGGTGCTCAGTTCTTTGTTTGAGGCGTGCTCAATCGACGCGATGACGAGCTGCTTAACGATATCGAGTTCCTCGTCGTCGCGGGGCGCATAGACCATGACTTCGAGCACACCCTTGTGGTACCAGGGATGCCGTTCGCCCCAGCGTGCGTCCAAAATGCTCTGCACCAGTTCCTCATCGACCACCA
>JAAXGO010000073.1 GCA_012267425.1 Rhodothermales bacterium | reverse complement strand
CCCGAAAGGTAATGTAACACCTGACAAAAAAATATCACCCAGCATGGAACATATCATGCTACACCAGACCATACGTGGAAACTCTACGATACGGGCACGTTCTACAACCTGGTGTCGGATCCCGACGAATTTATTCCTCTTACGGCTCTTCCCTCAACACCAGTGCAAGGTACGCCAAGCAACACCTCGAAGCCGTACTCCGCAACATGCAGTAAGGCTCACCTGCCGAGCGTTCTGTTTCCTCTCGCGCTTTTGATCACCGCACTCGGTTGTGGAGAAGCGCAGCCTCCCAACTTCGTCGTCATCCTAGCGGACGACATGGGGTACGGAGATCTCAAATCCTACAATGCGGCCTCAAAGATTCCGACTCCCAACCTCAATGGGTTTGCAGCAAGTGGGATGCGCTTCACCGACGCGCACTCGCCGAGCGCCGTGTGCACACCCACACGGTACGGCCTCCTCACGGGACGATATGCCTGGCGGACCAGCCTCAAGAGTTGGGTGACCGATGGATATTCGCCGAGTTTGATCGATACGTCGCGCATGACACTGCCGAAGTTCCTAAAAGAGCATGGCTACGTTACCGGTGCTTTCGGCAAATGGCATCTTGGCCTCGGCGTGGCCGACACGGTCGACTATTACACCCGACTAAGTCCGGGGCCCATCGATCTCGGGTTCGATACCTTCTTCGGAATCCCCGCGTCACTGGACTTTGCTCCATACGTATTTATTGACCAAGACCGCGTCGCGGAATTGCCAACGGAGCATGTAGACGCAAGTGCAATGCGGCGGCATGGAGGAGGTGGGTTTTGGCGCGCCGGGCCCATTGCGCCGGGATTTCGGCACAAAGACGTTCTGTATGTTACAACAGAGAAAGCGGTCGACTTCATCCTGTCTCGAGACAACGCTCCGTTTTTTCTGTATGTCGCGTTTTCCGCCCCGCATACGCCGTGGTTACCGACTGAAGAATTTGAGGGTGTAAGCGACGCCGGGCCATACGGGGATTTCGTCGCAGAGGTCGACCATGCTGTCGGTGCGATTCTCGGAGCGCTCGATAGCGTCGGCAAGGGCAGTTCGACTTTCTTCGCGTTTACAAGTGACAATGGGGCTCATTGGCTCGAGTCGGACATCGACACCTGGGAACATCGTGCCAACGCATCCCTTCGAGGACAGAAAGCCGACATCTTTGAGGGTGGCCATCGCGTTCCCCTCATCGTTCGTTGGCCCGGAATTGTCGACGCGGGCTCGACAAGTGATCAGCTGGTATCGCTGACGGATTTCATAGCCACCGCGGCCGACATCTTGGGGCGCGACATTGCGCACAACGGCGGAGAAGACAGTTTTTCTTTTCTGCCCGCGCTACACGGGATCGACATAGGCGGTCGTGAGTCCATGATTCAGCACTCCGGAGACGGCATGTTTGCCGTACGTCGAGGTAACTGGAAGTTGATCCTCGGACGCGGATCCGGTGGATTCACGCAGCCGAGCCGCATCGAAACAGCGGACGGAGATCCTCCCGGGCAGCTATTCAACCTTGCCATAGATCCCGGTGAAGAAAATGACCTCTACGCGGAGCGGTCCGACATCGTCCGGGAGCTATCGGACCTGCTGTCACGCATTGAGACGAACGGCCACAGTCAGCGCTAATCTCCAAATTCTCACGTATCGGTCACACCTTTCCCTGTCTCCCACAACACAGTTTGCTTAAGCCATGCGTACGCCTGCCGCCCTAGTGTTGATCGCGCTTGTCGCTACCGGGTATCGGTATTTGCCTCTGGATGAGAGTGACCCTATTGAGTCGACTAGAATCGTAATTGTAACCGGTGACGAGGAATACCGGTCGGAAGAGTCGATGCCGATGCTCGCCCGTATCCTGCGTAGGGATTACAGCTTCGAGGTGACAGTGTGCTTTGCCCTGAACGAAAACGGCTTTATTGATCCCAATGTACTCGACAACATTGAAGGGCTAGAGGCGCTTGACGACGCCAACTTGATGGTCCTGTTTACACGCTTCCGTGCGTTGCCTGACGAACAGGCAGCCCACATTCTGGCGTTTGCGGAATCGGGCAAACCGATGGTGGGCTTTCGCACGTCTACGCACGCTTTTTTGTACAAAGATGACCCGGAGCGGGAACACCTCAATGACGATTGGCCGACCAAGGTCTTCGGTCAGAAGTGGATCACTCATCACGGTCACTTCGATGACGGTGACAAGCCGCTTACCGCCGTGGGATTCGTGGCTGGAATGGAAGATCACTCCATTCTTCGCGGCGTGAAGCCGTTCGATGCATACTCGTGGCTGTACCACGTACACGGCGGCGATCACGAACTATACGGCGATAGTCAACCGCTGCTGCTGGGTACTTCACTGAAGTCAGGGCACGCAATGAACGACCGCCTAGACAGATTTCCGCTCACAAATCCCGTTGCATGGACCAAGACCTATACGGGGTCTCCCGGGACGGCAGCACGAGTGTTTTTTACGACGCTCGGCCACCCGTACGACTTCAAAGACGAGTCCATGCGCCGGCTCGCACTCAACGGTATCCTGTGGGCTCTCGGTCACGAGGTCCCAGAGGGCGGCGCGGATGCGACCATAAGCGGCACATATGAACCCAACAACTCGGGCTTTGGAGACAAATTCAAGCCGGGATTGCGGCCCGATGACTTGAAGCATTAGTTGGAAAGCTTCTTGACTTTTACCTACGTACCGATCGGGACCGTCGGCCTGAAGGGCAAACATGCTTTCCCTCAGTCTACAGTCCCCGCCTGGAGATTCTTCGGTGTGGTCGACCACGGTTGAGCCATTAATCAAGGTTGTGATGCGCTTGCCCAAACGATGAGATGCTCGGTAAAGTACTCGTCATAACGTGCCTGAGCCTCTATTTCGGTCGTCAATGCCGTAGAGGCTGCCCGTCTTGCGGGGGATCTCTCCCATACGTGTTGTTGACCTACGCAATCTGTCGAGGGCCAGCTATCAAGCCGAAACGGCATATGGGGTCTCGACTCCGAGTTCGCTTCTGGTGACGAAATCACGCCGGGAAATGAATATTCTTGAACGAGGCCTATCCCTTTTAAGAACCTCTCTAGAACAAATGGGCACATGGTCCGCAGCCAACGATTGCGCCGTCTTCGACGCAATTGGACGCCGGATTTTCAGAAGCCCTCCCGCCGTCAAGCAATTCTCTGTTGAACCGGCTGGTCCGATCGTTTAGGTCTTGGATCTGACCGGCGGTACTCGTCACAACGGCGAGGATGCAGGTAGCAGGTAGAAACGATTTCATCGGTATTCAACAACGCTCACCGTGTTTTCGCCGGGAAAATCGTCAGGAATAGGAATGTCTACGGTGCCCGTTGCCAGCCACTGTACGCTGCGCTGCAACATGGTCCTGAACCCCACGCACCGCAGGGCACGGTCGTCTTCCTGACCTCCCCAAAGGTGGCCCAGCAGCAGCGTAAGCACTTTCCCCTTCCCGTAGGGAATCCACCACGCCACCAGCTCATGCCGTCCGGTGCCGCCACTGTCTTCGGACGAGAAGGCCGTCGCGAGGATGTGCATGTTTTCGGCAGGTCCGCGCTGCCCGTGGTACAACTCATCGTGCGGATGGAGCCAAACGGGTGGCATGTCGTCTAGGATCGCGTGCTCCATGCGAGAGGTAATCTGCCAGTCGTGCAACCGTCCATGCCCAGCTCCCACGTCTTCACCCGGAGGCAGGCGAACTAGATTGCCGTCGTCGCTCAAGAATACACGGTATCCAGCGTCAGGGCTTCTCCACAACAGTCCGATCATCCGCTCGAAGGCCTCCCAACCCGGAAACGGGTTGTTGGATGCGTGCTGCGCGAGCACTGTGCCACCACTGTAGACGTACCGTTCGAAGGACGTACGCACATCTTCGGGCCATATCTCCCCGTTGTAGTTGAGCAGAATCACGTCATAGTCCCCGAACGTCGGGCGCCAGGTCTTCCATGCGTCCGCTTCCGCGCCCCTTGGCGGCGTCTCGGACACGGTTACGTCAAAACGATCCACCGCCTTCAGAGCCGAAACAAGGTGCGACGTCGTGCGCCTCCAGTCATGATTGTTCTGTCCCGTGATGAGGAGGACTTCAATCGGCTGAGCCAGCGACCCCGCAACCGACGTGAGGCAGGCCACAATCGCTAGAAGAATGTGTCGTAGCATCTGGCCGCAGAAAAGACTGAGTGGAGCGAGAAAGGCGTAGCACGCTTACATGAATAAGGTACGGAAACAGTGCGATCTTCGATTGACACTCTGCCCAGCACGGTGCATAATGGGCAGGGGTTGACCCTCGGCAGAACCGCGAAAGTGGAGCGGACTGGGCTTCAAGTCGAAATGATACGCAGCGAACTCGCCGAGGTCGTCGGCGACACGCACGTCTCGACTGCCGAGATCGACCGGCTCGTGTATTCCACCGACTGGTTCTGGCTTCCGCAGATGTGGCTCGATCGCGGCGAGACTCCGCGCAAGCCTGACTACATCGTGCATCCCGGCTCGGCTGAGGAAGTCTCCTCGATCCTGAAGATTGCCAACACCTACCGTATTCCGATCATTCCATGGGGTGGTGGGTCGGGATCACAGGGCGGAGCACTCTCAGTTTTCGGCGGCATCGTCGTGGACACAAAGCGGCTCAACCGAATCATTGACATAGACGAGCAATCGCTGACGGTTACTGCACAGGCCGGCATCAACGGAATGCAGTTGGAATGGGCCGTCAACGAGCGCGGTCTCATGCTGCCCCACTATCCGGCCTCGGCAAACTGTGCCACATTGGGGGGGTACCTCGCACCACGCGGCACCGGGACGATAAGTACCAAGTACGGCAAGGCAGAAGATCTCGTACTTGGGATGCAGGTTGTGCTCCCGGACGGGCACGTCCTTCGGACCCCCGTGGTACCGCAGCACGCAGCCGGTCCGGATTTCTTTCGGCTGTTTCTGGGTGCTGAAGGCACCTTCGGGATCATTACGGAAGCAACAATGCAGCTCGACTACCTGCCGACGGCGCGCCTTTTGCGGGCGATTCTGTTCGATGATCTCAAAGACGGGATCGAGGCGGGCAGACGAATTATGACGCGTCGCCTGGATCCGTTCGTAATTCGCCTGTATGATCCTCGGTCAACAGCATCGCGAGTCAAGAAAATCCTGGGTTACGAGCTCGACGGCGCCTACATGGTCATCGGCTTCGATGGGGACCCCGACCTTGCGGCCCTCCAGGAAGAGAAAGCCCTTGAGATCATCGATGCATTTGGTGTGAGGGATCTTGGCCGGGAGCCGGGCGAAAGGTGGTGGAAGCAGAGGTATGACTTCTACTACCCGCCCCAGAGCCTGAAAATGCCCTGGATGTACGGGACGACCGAAACCGTGACGACGTACGACAAGATCGAAAAGGTCTACTGGGCGGAAAAAAAAGCCGTCGAGGACGGATTCCAGGAGTGGGACATCGATTTCATCGGCCACTTTTCTCACTGGTTCCATTGGGGCGTGATGGTGTATACGCGGTTTATCATCAAGAATCCACCGGAGGACGCCCGCGAGGCCGTGCGTCTGCACAACAACGTATGGAATACGGCCATGACTGCCGTTCTGGACAACGGCGGGATGGTGAACGAACACCATGGCGTCGGCCTGAAACTCTCGCGATTCATGCGCCGCCAATACGGTGATGCCTGGCCTCTCCTCGAGCGTATCAAGCGAGCGCTTGATCCGAACGGTATCATGAATCCCGGCAAGGTGGGTTTCGGCTTCTGACAGGTGCAGCTTGACGACCCCATAACGGCAACCGAAAACTGTCGGTACTGCCTCATGTGCAGGCACGTAGCGCCGGTGGGGCATGTTATGGCCAACGAGGCCGTTACTCCCCATGGCATTGCGCTGGTAGTTGCATCCCAGCGGCGCGGACTCGTTCAATGGGACAAGGAGTCCGTCCGGGTCGTGTACGCGGAACCTGATAGCGGAAACTGTCGGGCCCACTGTGTGACGGATCAGCCGCTACCCGCCGCCGTGGCCGCCGTTCGCACCGACCTCGTAGACAAAGGGCTAGCCCCTGATGTCGTGTACGAGCTGCGCAGCCGCTTGATTAGGTCCAAGTCCGTATTTGGAAGTCAGCTGCCCGAGCCTGCGACTGCTCAAGGCGATGTTGCTCTATACGTTGGTGATGAGGCCTACTACCTCCGACCAACTGCTGCCAGGAGCGCGCTTAAGCTCCTAGACGCCCTTGGAATGGACGCCGTACCCGTTGGTGCCGGACGGGCAAACGGCTTTCTCGCCTGCTCGTTGGGCATGCCCGATCTCGCGCGGGAGCACGTGTTAGAATTATTTGATGCGTTTCATGCTTCGGGAGCACGTAAAGTGGTCGTTCTGTCACCTGGCGATATGTTCGCGTTCCGACAGATGCTGCCGGAACGGCTGGGACTTGCGTGGCCGGAGGACATCGAATTGGTGGATCTTGCCGTGTTGTTGGCGACCCGTCTCAAGGACGCGACTCGCCAGCCCATCGCATCACCAGACGCGTCAGTATACGCGTACGTGGATCCAACGCATGCTGTCCGCGCGCCAGAACGCTTCGACGCGGTTCGGTCTCTTGCCCGTGCTGCAATGCCCGGTCAGTGCATCGAGCTTTTCTGGCGGCGTGAGAGGGCACACCCTGTTGGGAGCACTGCGCTGCAATTCACACGTCCCGACATAGCCGATCGCCTTACGCGGGCCCGACTAGAGGATGCCCGGAGCCGTGGCGCGGACCTGCTGGTTTGCGAGGATCCTGGCACACTGTATCAACTTAACCGCTTTGCCAAGGGGCTGGGACTCGTGGTGGTAGGCCTCTGGGAAGCGCTGGAAAATTCATTGGATTCGTTCGACTAGGATGATGGAAAAGACCGTCGTCGTCATCGGCACGTTGGATACGAAAGGTCCTGAAATCGCCTACCTGCGGGATCGGCTGCAGAGCTTTGGGCTCGATACGATCGTCATTGATTCGGGAATACTGGGCGAGCCTCTCGACATCGTTCCCGATATCGATCACGCGGAGACAGCGACGTACGGCGGTACGACGATCGAAGCACTGCAGGCGGCTGGGAGTCGGGGAAAGGCTGTCCGCGGCATGCGGGCGGCCCTCAAGAAGTTGACGGTGAAGCTTTACGCAGACGGCAGATTGGACGCAATCGTGTGCATGGGGGGTGCGGAGGGCGCGGTGATGGGAGCGGCCGCAATGATGGTGCTTCCGGTCGGCGTCCCGAAGGTCCTCGTATCGCCAATCGCTTCGGGGTACCATTTCTTTGAACCTCTCGTCGGAACGCGGGACATGATGGTCGTCCACTCCGTGGTGGACATCCTTGGTCTGAATCCCATTGCGTGCACGATCTTCGACAACGTCGCAGCCGCCATCAAGGGCATGGTCGGGTACGGACACGATCTTCCGGCTCCAGAGCCCGGAAAGAGGTATGTCGCCCTTACGATGCTTGGCAATACGACGACTGCCGTTATGGCGGCGAAGGACCATCTCGCGGCCCGAGGATTCGAATCGGTGATTTTCCATTCCAATGGGGTCGGTGGACCCGCGATGGAGGAGCTTGCCGCAGAAGGCCAATTTACGGGCGTAATCGACTTTACAACTAACGAGGTGTACGATCCACTTGTAGGCGGTATTCACGACGGCGGGGCGCACCGTCTAGAGGTAGTCGGCAGCCTCGGGTTGCCTCAGGTCATCGTCCCAGGCTGTATTGATTTCAGTGTATGGAACGCGGGTACAGTGCCTGAATCGCTTAAGGGGCGCCCGCAATACGATCACAACCCTGAATACGTACTCGTACGCACGAGCCGCGACGAAATGGAAGAACTTGGCCACATATTTGCCAGGAAACTGTCGGCGGCTACCGGGCCCGTACGAATAGTTATTCCGACTCGTGGGCTGTCGATACCGAACGTTCCGGGAGGGCCATTCTGGGATCCGGAGTCGGACGCCCTGTTTCGTGAAACCCTGCTGCGTACGGTACGCCGCGACATTCCAGTCACCACTCACGCGCGCCACGTCAACGATCCGGAATTCGGACGGACGGTGGCAGATCAATTCATCGACATGATGGAGGAAAGCACCTCATGATTGCTACTGACACTCCGGACTACGGCCATCTGCCAAGGCTTACTGATGGAGATGACGATTTTCGTGCCCAGTTCCTTTCGTGGGACCTGGGAGATCTGACGATGACGGATATCAAGACCTACCTCAAAACGAAGGACATCGTTCTCGTACCCGTAGCAAGTTTGGAGCAGCACGGCCCGCATCTGCCGCTATATACCGATACCGTGACGGCGGTTCACATGTCAAAGCGCGTCGCACAAATGATCGCTGTGCTGCATACGCCACCCATCTGGATGGGGTATTCGCCCCAGCACATGCACGAGCCGGGGCAGGGGCGAGGAACGATAACGGTACGCAGCTCCACGCTACTTGCCGTCATGCATGATGTTGCGCGGAGCCTGATTCACCATGGGTTCAACCGCATCATTTTCATTAATGGCCATGGTTCGAATATCAAGGTTGTCGATCCAGTTCTCCGCAAGCTCCGTTACGAGACGGGTGCGCTCATCAGTTTCGTCAAGCCGTACATGGAGCGGTATACCGGAATTCTCAAAGGACTCATGGAGAATCCTCCGGACGAAACGCCTGGCTGGCACGCCAGCGAACTAGAAACGTCGCAGGATCTGGCGTGGAACGAGCGGCTCGTGAGGATGAGCCGCGCTGAATTCACCCGTGCGCACATTCCCGCATTCCTGCCGCGGTCCTTCGAGAAAAAGGACGGCATGCCGGACGTGGAATTCGAAGGGTACCACTACTTCAATTTTCCAATGGACCACCACGAGTTCATCGAAAGCGGAGTCATCGGTAATCCACTTCGCGCCACGAAAGAAAAGGGAGAAGAGGCATTCCGACGTCTGTCGGAGCACGTTGCACGCGGCGTTCTGGAGCTCATGAAGGTGCCCGTGGAGGTCCACACGCGTGCATTTGTCGATCGCGTGTTGTAACCGTTGACATTGGTACTTATCAGACAAGACTTATTATCCATAGCATAGTCACTCGGCGCCGATCCGGCGACTCGCAGGCCTGAAGTTGGGTCGTCTGATTCCGGCGCTTATCGGAATCACAGCATGTACGTAGTGTCTGGACGCAAACCGGTGCGTACCCAGGTGACTGTTTCGGAGACGTTGCTGCTGTGGTGTGTTCACGCAGTGGCCCGCCGTGAGCTGGATGCCTCCGAGCTGGCAGGGTACTTATGGAAGCTTTGATCAGGATGCAGTTGGGAAGTCACAGCCGAGTTGGAGGTCAATCGAGTCAGATGTTGGACGCAGGGGAGCACCGGCGTGTCGCGGCGTTTCACGGCTTCGCCGATCAGGCGGTGCGCCGTTTGTCAGTCCGAAACGTCAGGATCCGCTTCAGAAAAGAACACAAGAAGCATGAGATCCTCCTTTATGTCGTGGAAACGGTGCTCCGCATTCGCGGCCACGCAAATCACGTCTCCAGGATTTACGTCGTGCTCGTCCTCGCCAATTGTCATGGATGAGCGCCCCTCGAGCACGTAGTATAGTTCGTCGCGATCGTGGGGCTGCTGCCTGTCGGTGCCGCCTTTGGAAAGCGTGTACAAGCCTGCGCGTAGGATTGGCACAGTCACGAACTGCAGGTAGGCTCGGTCGGACTGCTTCAGCTTCGTAACCAAGCTGTCAATCGGATACACGGTCCCTTCCGGAGATGGGCGGTCCGGCGTGAGGCAAAACGCAACGGCTGCGACTACGAGCCAGATTGAGGTAACTGAGTCGTGGCGGAATGGCACATCGTACGGAGGCCAAGCTGCCTTCTCAGTCAACCGGCAACGAAGCATACCGGAAGTAGCACCACTAACTCCAGCTATCACTCTACCACAACGGATTCACGACCGGATGAGCGGCAATAGGGTCTCAGCCGAGCGACGTACGTGCATCTCGTAGAACGCAGTACTGAATACGCTGCTGCCGTGATCTTCAAGAAACTTGCGCTCGGACTCGGAGATGCCTTCCGGATTCGTGTCCACGCTATCGAGGAAGCGGTTGGCAGGTGTGCGATCCAGCGGAGGACAAAACTCGACACTGAGGGCGCCGTCATATCCCACGCTCCGTAGCGTGCTGACAATCTCCTTCCAGTCAAGCGTACCCATCCCGCAGGCCATGCGGTTGTTATCTGCAACATGGAAATTCACTAGTCGACCCGCCGCGTCGCGGATTGCCTGCATCGGATCGTCTTCCTCGATGTTCATGTGGAAGATGTCAAGACAAACGCCGCAATCGGGTCCCACGGCCTCGGCCAACGCTAGCGCTTGCGCACCGCGGTTAATGAAATACGTCTCGAAACGGTTGATGGGCTCGAGTCCAATCCGCACACTACACCGCTGTGCATGGTCATAAATCTCCTTCAATGCGTCCACGCACCAAGCCCACTCGTTGTCCGGTGTAGAGTCCGGCGTAATCTTGCCCACGGTACCCGGGACCAGTGAAATGACTGAGCCACCAAGCTCCATCACCATAGTGACGCAGTCGTTGACATAGCGGATAGATGCTGCACGCTGCTCTTCGCTCTGAGCCAGAAGGTTGCGATCTTCAAGCATCAGCGTAACAGTGCCCCAGCACCGAACACCGTGATCGTCCAACAGCTTTCGAACGGCCTTTGTGTCGTACTTGTAAGGTTCACCTTGTATTTCCAGGCTCTCGTATCCGTAGCCCGCAAGCCGCCGCACGGTGACGTCAATCGGCTCGATCTTCATCCAGTTGTGAATGGCCAAATGCATGATCCGGTCTCTTTCTTCAGGTAGAGGAGCGCGGTGTCGGACTCCGCACGTTTAAGCGCGGGTCGGTAAGATACAAAGAGAACGCTGCGAGAGGGTACGTAAGCACTGCCTCTTAAGCAGAGCGCCACGACCTGTGCCAGCAGCTCGTCTTCCATGGCTGGGTCAGAGTAGCCGAACCAGTGCTGCATGAAGGAGATGCGCAGCATGGTCTCGAGCGGAACCAGGCCGCGGCCTCGATGACCCTTCGGGTACTACGGCGCAATCGCCGAAAGCATCTCGCACACCCCTGGTCCATCGTTGTCAAAAACGCTGGGTGCGTGTCTTCTTGGACCGCGTGAAGGAGCTGCGTCTTCAAAGGCAACCTGGAACATGACGCAGCACGGGAAATGAAGAAGGATCAAGTGTGCCTGTAGAAATGCAGCCCGAAGCGCGTGACATCGAGGCACAGGTTAGGCTCATCGAACCCGTAGTAGAGCGGATCGGTGATGACGAAGGCGACGAACTGCCCTTTGTAGTGGTGGATGCCTTTATTCCCGAGACACCAGTCTGAAAGTACGCGCCTGGAGGAAGGCCCGGCTGTGTCCCATCCGGCACATGTAGGAATCCCATCGCGTCTCTTCCGCGAACTCGTCTAAGCCGCTCTTGCGCAACAGGTTGTCCAACGCTGCACAGAACGGGTTGCCCAGCGCATGGACCGCACTGGCCGCGATGAGCATCTTCTCCTGCCACGCATGCGGCGCCCTGTCTATCGCCATTACCGTTCTATCCGCCTGAAGTCACTATGTGCTTCCAACATTAATTCATAACCAAATATCTCGTGGGAAACGAACTTTATTCTCGGGTTGCTGGGGGCAGCAAGCATAAACAATTGTGTAGCCGTAGGTCTTGCTCGGCACCAATGACGAACACGTCGTTGACATAATTTTTTAGTTAGAGCCGTAGGCTCTCCATGCGGAGATACTGCCACGGCATGCCCGCTATCCCCTGTTAAGAACAAGATAAAGACCGCAGACCACCCGCATTTTTTGCAGCCGACATGGGGCACGATGGGATTGTTGACGTTTTCCCGGCAGAGGACCGTTCATACGTCGATGCCGGTCTCCACCATCACTTCGGGCAGCAGCGTGGCATTCGCGCGGCGCATATTTCCGGCCAGGGGTTGCCGGCGAACGACGCAGGGCTCTATTTCGTGCACGCAGCTGCCAGAAAGCCGAGGAATTGTGGGTACAGGACCTCATGCCCACGACGTACGAACCAAGAGGAACGACCACGCGTTGATGCTCCGCAGATCTTCGCCGTTCCGTCCGAGGCTGCAGGTAGCGTTCTCGTGCTTGGGGTGCCCGTAAAAGAATTAGCATACGATACGTTTATGTATGCATCCCGCTGACGCACCGACAGACACCACGCGGTGCGGCTCGACGCCAACAATCTGCACAAAGAGGAGCACGTTCGTCGCGCTAGTTGGATTGATTGCGGTTTTGTGGGCCGGCTGTGACTCGACACCGAGCCCCGTTGACGAACAGATTGATTTCGTCACCGAACTGACCCACGAGATTAATCCCAGCGGCTACGCGCCTCTTACGGCCGAAGTAACCCTTCGGACAAGTCGGCCGGTCCAGGTCGAGATCTTCATAGCTGGAACGAGTGGACCGGCGGGCGACGTAAGGCATCGGTTCGACGGCGTGGCGCACGAATTCAAACTACCGGTCCTCGGACTGTACGCGTCCATCACCAATCCAGTCATGCTGCGCTTTTTCGATGAAGAGGGAGCGTATTTGGGCGAGATCACGCACGACATTCCCGCACCTCCACTCATTACCGAGATGCCTCGCGTGACCGTGGATGTATCGGTTCCAAGCAATATGAAGCCGGGGATGAACCTCGTCGGCTTCTTCGGCCATGCCGGCCAACAGTTCCCCCAGCGTCCCTTCATGTTCGATCCGCAGGGTATCGTGCGCTGGTTCGTCGACTTTCACGGCCATCCGCAGCTGAAGAATCTCTTTTTCGACGCCGGGCTGGAGCGCCTGGCGAATGGAAACCTCTATTTTGGAGACATTCACACGTCTCACATTTTCGAAGTCGACATGTTGGGCCGCATCGTCAACAAGTGGCCCATACCGGGATTCTCGTTCCATCACCACGTGCAAGAAATGCCCAACGGCAACCTCCTTGCGACCGTAAACAACAATTCAATCCGAACGGTTGAAGACCATGTCATTGAACTCGACCGCGAATCCGGCGAAATCGTTCACGTCTGGGATCTGAACCAGAGCCTTAACAACCAGCGCCGCGTGTGGTCTACTAACTCACGGGACTGGTTTCATGCAAACGGACTCCAGTACGATCCGAATGACGATACAATTATCGTGTCGGGCCGCGTGCAGGGAACGGTCAAGGTTCGGCGCGACAATACGGTCGTCTGGCTCCTTGCCCCCCATCGTGGGTGGCAGACGGCGGGCAACGGAGACGATCTAAGGGGGTTTCTGCTTCAGCCTCTGGACGGAGACGGGCAGCCCATTACGGATCCGACAGTCTTGGACGGGACGGAGAATCATCCGGACTTCGAGTGGGCTTGGTACCAGCACTCTCCCGAACTCTTGCCCGACGGCACGCTTCTCCTCTTCGATAACGGGGACAATCGCAATTACACCGGCTTCGGGCCGTATAGCCGCGTCGTTCAGTACCGTATTGACGAAGATGCCCTGACGGTACAGCAGGTCTGGGCCTACGGCACAGAGCGCGGGCGTCAGACGTTTTCGAGAATCGTCTCGGACGTTGACTACCACGCATCCGAACGCACAGTCGCGTTCAACACAGGAGCCGTCCACTTCGGCGGAGAGTCGTACGGCAAGACAATCGAGGTAGAGTATGCGACGCGCAACGTCGTATTCGAAGCCACGATCACACCGATTATGCCCTTGTTCGGAATCGTGTTTCACCGCCTTGAACGGATGCCCCTTTATCCACAGCCGTAGAGCATCGTTTCCGCTTAACCTCAAGACGTTTTGCAGAATCTCCGTATACGCCTTGTTCTTGCCATCCTGTCGCTCGTAATCGTGGTAGGGAAACCGACTGCCGCACAGGAACGCACCGTCGGACTTTTCATCAACGAAGAGAGTGCTTTCGATGGCTACACGCTCCTGGCTCCCCACCAGCACCCTTCGACGTACTTACTCGACATGAATGGGGAACAGGTCAACATGTGGGAGCACGAATTCAACGTGGGCTCCACGACGCGTCTCCTCGAAAATGGCAATCTGTTGCGGGCATCGCGCGCAGCGACTGGATGGACCTCTGGAGGTGGACGTGGCGGGCGTATCGAAGAGCTCGACTGGAACGGCGACATTGTTTGGGAATTCGAGTACCACGACAGCCTCTATTCGCTCCACCACGACATCCTGAAACTGGAAAACGGCAACGTCCTTACCACGGTGTGGGACGTCAAGAACCAAGAGGAGCTCGAAGCGAACGGCTTCGACCTGACGGCTCTGACTGACACCGTTGTCTGGACCGAACGCATCGTGGAATTCAAGCCCATTCTGCCAGATAGCGCTGAGATAGTTTGGGAATGGCGCGCATGGGATCACTTAGTACAGGATTTCGACGCCACGAAGTCGAATTATGGCGTTATAAGCGAACACCCGGAGTTGATCGACATCAACACCGGCGATGGGTTCTCATGGCTGCACTTCAATGCCATCGATTACAACCCGGACTTCGACCACATCATCATCAGCTCGTCGATGTTCAGCGAGCTCTGGGTCATCGATCACGATCTGACAACTGAAGAGGCAGCGGGCTTCGACGGAGATCTGTTGTACAGGTGGGGAAATCCCGAGATGTACGACCTCGGATCACCCGAAGACCGACAACTGTTTTTCAATCACTCGACCGATTGGCTGGAGCCCGAACTGGCCGACCGCGGCACTGCTATGATTTTCGACAACGGACGCGACCGGCCCGACTCCCAGTATTCAACCGTCTACGAATTCATACTGCCATTCACCGAAGACTACGACGGTGAAATTTTCTACGACATGGAACTCGACGGGACGTTCTCGCCGGTTGAAATAGTCTGGAGCTACTCGGACCCGGGCGTTTTTTATTCCAACTTCATATCAGGCCAGCAGCGGCTGCCCAACGGCCATACTCTCATTGCCGAAGGCATGAAGGGCCGCATATTCGAGGTGACGCCCGAGGGTGACATCGTCTGGGAATACGTGAATCCTGTCGTACGGAGTGGGCCGCTGGCGTGGAACGAGGAAATTCCGCCGTTTTCGCCGGGCAACGAGCGCCAGCAAAACACGGTTTTTCGCGCCTATCGGTATGCTTCCGACTATCCGGGATTGGAAGGCCAAGACCTGACACCGAAGGGACCGGTCGAAAGGATGTCGACGCCCATTGAAGGCGTCGATGAAGCGCCGCGCGGATTTGCGCTGCACCAGAATTGGCCCAACCCCTTCAATTCATCCACGTCTATCTCGTTTTCCATACCGCAACGCAGCCGCGTGCGCCTTACCATCTATAATGCGATAGGGCAACAGGTCACGGTGCTGGCTGACGGCCTACGCGACCCGGGTACACACCATATTCGTTTCGACGCCCGAGCCTTGCCAAGCGGTATATACTTCTACCGGCTCGAAACCGACCCTTTCAGCAAGACTCGATCATTGCTTCTTGTCCGCTAACGCCCGTAAATATTGTTGCGAGTCAGCACAACGGTAATCACTTCACATGAATCTGACGATCATGAAACGACTCTCTTTTGTCATTCTGGTCTGCGTGGGCTGCTTGGTCGCATGCCAACGGACATCCGATTCGACTAGTGAGACCCTGATCGCAACTGCCTTTTCCGCCGCCAAGTCTGCCACCGCTCCCGGCAGTGCCGCACAAATGACGCAAAGTGCCGTCGCCTTTCTTGACGCCCTCTCGCCCCAAACTCGCGTGACTGCCGTCTTTGACATTGACGACGAACATGCGCGGACCAACTGGAGCAACCTTCCCGCCGCGATGGTCGAACGCAGCGGTCTGCGGGTTGGCGACCTGTCGGCAGCTGAGCGGCAGCTCCTGCACAACCTCATCCGCGCATCTACAAGCAGTCAGGGCTATCAGAAAATCGCCGGAATTATGTGGCTTGACGACATTCTGCGCGATGCATCCCGGGAGCGTCTCGCCGAACGGTCCGGTGACGATCGGTTCGCGCGTCTGGTGGAGAGTTGGAGCTCTGAGAATTATTGGGTTTCCTTCTTTGGTGATCCAAGCGTGGATACGCGATGGGCTTGGCTCATTACTGGGCACCATCTGGCGGTTTCCTTTACTGTTGTTGACGATCGGGTTGCATTCACGCCCGCCTTCATGGGTGCGGAGCCGTACGAAGTGATAGAGGGTCCACTAGCTGGATGGCGCGCACTGTCACACGAGGTCGAGCGGGGCTTCGAGCTCATGCAGTCGTTTGACGCGGATCAGCGCGCCCAGGCAGTACTGTCTGAGGATATCCCACGAGACGTTTTAGAGGGACCCGGGCGTAAGGCGAGTCTGAAGGAGTACCGGGGAATTACCGCGGGCCAGCTCGACCCGCAGCAGAGGACGCTGCTTTTGCACATCGTCCAAGAATACGTGCGCAACGCTGATCACGACACGGCAGACAGACAGTTCAAGCAGGTCGAGGCAGACGGAGTAGACAGCCTCTTTTTCGCATGGATCGGTCCGACTGACGACATTTCACAGCGATTCTACTACCGGGTGCACGGTCCCTCCATTTTAATCGAATACGTGCGTGAGCGCGGTGTCGGCGGCGATCGGAGTGCGGCAAACCATATCCACACAATGGTACGAGATCCAAAGAATGATTACGGCGAGGACTGGCTCGAAACGCATTATCGGGAGCATCATGCGGGCGGACGCCGCCGGTAAGGGGGTATTTGGGCAATCGCGAACATCCATAACGGTCTCAGCGCACGCGCACAAGTTTTGAATGGAAAGCCGCGGGACGTTTGCGGAAATCGGTAATCGATCCCGTCCGCTCAACGTACACCAAATCGTCCACGTACCGAGGGTCGTGCCTGCCCACCGACTAGTCCGAAGCTACAGCGTCAGATGGCCTGAATTCCGATGGAACTTCGGCCTAGACGGGGTAACCATGTGCGTGGTGAGCTGTCAAAGAAGTCTGCGGCCCGTTTTCCTCCGATGGAGAAGATTTCGGTAGCATCAAGCAGGGCGAATTCTTCGTGCGGAGCGGTATGTTTCGGACACGGTTTCAGCAGCCACCTCCGTAGACGTCGGAGACTACACGGACCGAGTCGCCCCCGATCTCGAACACCACGGTTCTTTCTCCTTCGTAGTGGTTTTCGGCAACGACCCCGATGATGGTTTCATCGTCGAGGCGAAACAGGCCGAGCAAGTCGCGTTTCGGATACCAACTGCCGCCCATCCGGTAGCCGCCCTGGTCGCGGGGCGGTTGGTCGAGCAGGCCTATTTCCTCCCGAATAGCATCCAGGCCTGGTATATCCTTCTCCGTCAGTCTGCCCGCCATCGGACGGCTGAAGGCGACGCCAGCGTCGTCTAAGTACGAATTTGTGTCCATGTGCAGCGACCAACCTCCTCCGCAGTGCCGCTCAGCCAACATGACATGGGTCACCGTGCCCGGTTTGTCAAACCGCCCCGAGAACCGGTACCACTGGAGCGGAACCTGAACCCGAAGGCGGTCTCCGTCCACGGTACGGAACGGAAGGAGCCAGGTGTCGGACGGAAGTTGGGTTGTCTCGGACCGGGGCCTCAGAGGTTGTAGGAATCCGCTGCTGTCAACAGCAACTCTTGTATGGAGGAGAGCGGGCCATGGCAGGTCCCAGCTTCCATCGGGATGCCGCCTTCCGACAGGGTCCAACCGAGAGCCCTTGGCAGAGGTCCGAGCTAGCCAAACCGCTTCTGTCCGGTTCTTCGCGGGACGCTGGGCACACAGGCTCCGATGTCTAGAAAACGTGGAGATGACACGTGCCTGCCCTTGTCGCAGCTCGACGAGGTTCCAGGAGGTGACGTGCCCATCGAACTGGGGGCCGGTTTCCTCGTACCGGACGATCACGACATCCAGGTCCTTACGGATTCTCGCGAGGCCAACCACCGTGCGTCGGGGGTATCTCCCAGCGGGGTTAGTGTAGTCCCCCGCGTAGTCGTAGCCTCCTTCCGCATCGGTGGGCTGGTGAGGGAATCCTACCGAGGCAAGCATGTCGTCCAGGCCGGGTATGTCGTCCTCCCGGAGACTCTTGAGCGCTGGGCGGCTCAGAGCCAGCCCGGCGGGAACCGCTCCACTCAGCTCCTCCCGAGAACCGAGCACCCAGTAGCTACAGTCGTTAACTATGTGATCGAGCCTTTGCACGGCAAAGGACCGTCCTTGAGCTACTTCGCCAACAGCATACCGGTGCCAGCGAACAGGAGCTACCGTCCGGAACCGGGACGAATCCCGAACCTCGTAGGGGAGCAGCCAATGGATGCCTGGTCGGACCGGGCCGTCCTCCGGTTTGTCCAGAGGGATGAGAAAGCCGCCGGTGTCCACCGGCACCAGCGACCCCTGTAGCGCGAAATCCCAGGACCTACGAAAGGATCGGGGCCACGGACGATCCCACCGGCCGTCAGGATGGAGCCTGCCCATGGGGAGCACTGAATGAGTCGAAAACCCGCCAATGAAAGAACTGTTCAGCGCCACCCACACGCTCTCGGCGGGCTTGTCCGTCCACGAGCAAGCCGCCGTGCACGCAGTCAAGATGACGACAAGGATTCTGGCAGTGAGGGACCTGCGCCCCCCTCGGCGGCGTGCGTGTATGAAGAGCATCTTCGGCTCCAATGTAGTTCCTTCTTGATTCTTTGGGTTGCTCGGACCGGCTGACACGGTGATGCGCGACTTCCGTGAAATGCTAGCATATTGTCGACTTAACATCACGCAACCGTGCAATATGGCAAAAGCTAATGACATAACGTTTATATGCACTGTAGTGTTACTCGAAATCCTAGCAGCGCGCCGCCCAGCCGTCATGCTTTGCGGTCCCCCATCAGGAAGGACCACACGAGTGCAGCGCATCGTGGGTAGCTGGCCCACCACTCTCAACCAGATGACCGAACGATAAAGGCACGCTCCATGATGAAACCCGACCCCGAGCCTCACGCACACTTCGCATGATCACTCTGACGGTCCCCTCCTCTTCTGCACCGCCTTCTCCTCTAGTGGTGACATTTCGACGACCAGTGGCGCCGACATCGACCTCACCGCCATGCAGACCCTCTCCTACGGCGACGAGTTCGAGGGCTGCGCGCCATCCTCGCACGTCACCTGCATGCTGGCGCCCGACACGGTCAGGGCAGCCGGACGGCGAGCCAACAACGAACCGCGACTTGTCGACATGCCGTTCGATCTGGCTTCCTGGAGGCGGATCTTGATCGCCGATCACCGGCAGTCGATGCCGAACCGGAGCGTGTACCGTGGCGGGAGCAACCCCTGTACCCTTCCTACACGCCAGATAGCAAGGGTCTCAATGCAGCGGCGAACAACTCTGCAGCATTGCAAACGCCTGGAGCTCTGCTCGACAAGCAGCCGCCATTAGGCAACCGGAGTTCCGGGATTCGATAGGCCGATGATCACACTTGAGCCAGGACGTCCCTTAACGATCATCTCCTGAATCGAGTAGTCCCCTAAACCCTTGCAACAGGCCGCTTCGGCGCGATGGCACATTGGCCGGATCGTCCGGCAGAATTGTGAGCGAGCTCAGGCACATCTCGTCCTGAGTACCTTCACCCCAGGTCGTGTACTTCTGTTCCTCACCTGAACTCTTATTCCAGGTGCAACTTATCCGGACAATGTCGCCTTTAGTCACATGGATCGGGGCCTCATACTGGTAACGGCCCTGCCAGTTAAAGTCCCATTGCGGTATTTCGAAAAGCAGCTGCTCTTCGCTGGTCTCCGGGTTCAACGTCAGTGAGAACCGATTACCCAAGGTGTGCATGTGGCCGCCGAGCTCAATAATTTGGCCCGCGAAGCGCATCGAAATGTCGCACCAACTGGTCACGGTGGGACCGTCCTGTTCCTGGAATTCTGCAATATTGCGGCCGCACAGGTGCAGCAGTAAGCTCGGCACAATCGCGGCTCTGAACCCTTCTGCCTCGCGCCGCTCACTGAGTACGTGGTTTCGATCGCATTGCGGACCAATTGTGGGGTCGCTACAGGGTATCTCAACGGGTGCAATCAGCGGCACGGACTGTAGGGCCATGAGATCCTCGTCTGCAGCTTCAGTTTGGAGGATGAGGCTAGTCTGATCGGGCAGCACCTCTGTCTCGTAGTTGTAATGCACCTGGAGGACAAAGAAGCTCGTCGCCGGCACGAGGAAGCCGGCGCCCTCCGGCTGCTTCGTGGCGGTCTGGCCTGGTACCCAACTGGCGATCACACCGCCTACTCCGGGGATTCCCGGTCCTCCAAAGCACTCCCAGCCGCGACCTGAATCCCGGGTAGCGGCCGCCACTGCGTCATCCCTCGCATCACCACTGGCAACGTAGACGAGGGCGTGGTGTACAACACGCCGCTCACCCGGCTCTAGCAAGAACCCGGTAACGAATGTGTCTTCGGCGAAACTGGGGTCCAGCAGGAAGCAGCGGTAGTCATCTGTCAAGCCCCCGGTCCCTTGGTACGGCTCGCTTAATCCCAGTACGAGGTCGGCACGCACTTGCACGATATCCGCTTCGCTCGGAAGCACTGGAGTACTCGGCGCAACGTCCAATGGGCCACCGGCAGCCGCCCACTGTTGCAGCTTCTCCCGCTGCGCAGCATTCAGCGTTCGCTCATGGCGAAGCTTCGGCGTCGCGCCGCCTGGTTTCCACGGTGGCATGTAACCCAACCGCGTCACCAGCGCCAAGTCATCGGCAAATTCTGCCGCATCTTCAGCGGTCGCCAAGGACCAGTTACCAGCGCCCACGTCACCAGGTTGGTGGCAGCCTACACATGCGGAACTTAGGATTGGGAGGATTTCCTCTGCAAAGCTCGGTCCATCACTGCCAGAGCCACCCGCAGAGGCGAGCTGCCTGTCGGCGGACGCGTCCAGTTCGCTTCCACTCGCGACGTCGAATGCGACGAGATCAACCGCTAGCGATACTTCGTCCCGAGTGTTCAAGAGGCCAGCAATGCTGATCGGGCCGACACCGTAGGTAGACATTAGAACCTGGGTCCTCGCAGAGCCCCGAAGATAAGCATCGTCGAATCCGAGGGTTACGTCCCAGACCGCGGGCGCCGTGATGCCCTTGACGGTCAAATCTCCTTCCAGTCGGAGGGCATACTCTTCACCTTTCTCGAACGATTCTGGCAGATTGAGAAACCGACCGAAGCTCATCTCGGCCTCCGGGTACTTTGCCGATTCAAGGTATGCCTTGCGCAGCCGCGAGTCCCGCATACGGCTGTCTGACTCGAGTGACTCGAGGTTAACCACAATCGTTCCGAAGTGGCTGTCCTCCGGATTCCCGGGATGAATCAGGATGTCTCCGGCGATTGCCGAGGTCTCTCCAATCGGTGACCCAACCGTGGCGTCAAAGAATTCCTCGAACGCTTGATACCGGGCCGTCGACCTGTCCTGGTCGATCCGGAACACTCGTTGGCTCTCGCTGGTGGCCTCTAGTTCCGGAGCACTCACAACAACCGGCGCGGGCTGGTCAGCCTTCTCGTCCGACGACATCAAAAACCAGACCAGGCCTGCAGCAACGATGACAAAAAGGACCCCAAGAACTAGGCGACGATTTTTCATTTATCGACTCTTCTCTAACCTGGAATTGAGGAATTCCCTGGGCGGGGCAATAATCAGCCGTCGCGACGGGCGCGGAGCGCTTCGCGCAGTGCCTCTCTTTGTTCTTCCTGCATCTTCTTAAATTCGGCGAACTGTTCGTCGCTGAGAAATCCCTGCTCCCCAATCTTTGCGTACATCGCCTCGTGGACTTCGTCCATGTCCCTACGGAATTCGCGAAGCTGCCGCAGATTGAGCTTGTTGGTTACACCACCCTCAGCCAATTCCTCGAGCTCAATGCCGTGCGCCTCAAGGACGGCCCGTCTGGCATCAAAGCTGTCCCATAGGACCTGGAGCAGCGGCTCGATCTGTTCGTTGGTCAGTTGGAGCCGCTCTTGCGCCTCTTTCAAGCGCTTCTCAAATTCGGCAAGTCTCTCGTCGCTTATAGCCCCTTTCACGTGTACCCTGGTTTTAACGCTCTTCTCTTCGCTCTTAGCCTCTTCTTCCTGGGCACTTGCCGGCGGAGCAGCCAGCGCCACGAACACGACTGCGATCAGGGCCGCAACCTGGGAAAGGTTTGTCATTCTCAGCATTGCCATTTTCACCTCCTAACGTATGGGGTTACTTACTGAAATCCCAGCTGCAACGTAAGTCGGTGACGCCAGTTCCGCAAGTCCTCAGGAGACAGCCTCGCAGAAAACCACGGCCCTCACAGATGCGTCGGCACGCGACCTCGTGCTTCTCAGGTATCACAGTCGAAGACTTACGTAATACTACCCTTGCGGCATAGAAAGTCCCCAGAATTACGTACGAATTCGCGGTAGTTCACTCCCGTGATTCTCGCCTGCAACGATTTCCGCACGACCGGCGTTGCAGCATCTTTTCGTGCCGGGCTGGACCCGGCGGCTTCGTTGGGTTACCGCCTGTACTATGCCGTTAAAGGACCTGCGAGCGCAAGCCAATCACCGGACGGGTGACGCACTTGCCAAACACCTCTCCGAATTCGATCTGGACTTACGTTTCACTGCCGGTATCTGGTTTTTCTCGCCCGCAGCTACGCGATTCCACGCCAAGTACAAGAAAGACCTTTCAATCGAAGAGCGCCTGGACATCGCCGCTTCGCTAAAGGACTACGGCCTGTACGGACTCGAGGCTCACTATCCCAACGAAATCAATGAAGCTAACGTCGAGCTGTGGAAGCAGTTCACACGCGATACGGGCATTCGCCTGATCACAGTCATCCCGCTTCTCTTCTATGACGCGCAGTTTGAGTTCGGCTCGCTTTCCAATCCTCTCCACGAACCCAGGAGAGTGGCCATTGAGCGCACGAAACGGTCGCTCGAGGTTTCAAAGGAGTTTGACTGCGACTTCTCCGTCGTGTGGCCCGGAATTGACGGCTACGAAAATCCATTCGGCATCGACCTTGCCGGAATGCGACGCAGGTTCGCTGAAGGCCTCGCCGAAGCCATGGATACCGTGCCAGGAGTTCGGATAGCATTCGAGCCCAAGCCCTACGAGCCGCGAGGACGCATCCTATTCAGCTTGACTGCGGAGGGTGTTCTATTAGGCCGGCAGGTGGAGGCAATGCTCTCCCACGAAGAGAATCGCAAACTGCTCGGCGACGGCCATAAGCTATTGTGTATGAACCCGGAAGTTGGCCACCTGCTCATGGGCTACGAAGATCTCTCCTACGCTTTGAGCTGGCCACTCGGCGAAGGGCGTCTCGCACATACGCACTGGAACAGTCAGCCGCTCGGCAACTACGACCAGGACCTCAACGTGGGACTGATCTCTCCAGAGCAGATGGAAACCGGCCTCTACACACTCAAAATGCATGGCTACACCGGGTACTTCGGCATCGACATCAATCCGGAACGCATGCCGGTAGACGTGGCGCTCAAGATCTCTATGGATGCACTACGCGCCGCAAATGACAGGATCAACGGCCTCGACCATGCTAGCATAGTCGAAGCCGCCGAACGGCCGGACGCGCACAGGGGCCTCATCGAAGCGATGCTCGTCCGTGCACGTGCGCCGCAGGTTTCACATTTTTTTCCGATCGGCGACACACTGTCAACTGTGACATAGTGCCTCCGCCCCCGCAAACAAACCGATTCCATCCGACTCCCTACCGCGGACGATTCTGAGTTGACAGCCAATGAGTCCGAAAATATGTCCGGCGGCCCCGCATGACGATCATTTCGGCTCCAGGAATCCGTAAACATACATGCGGCATTGGATTGCCCGAAATAGAAGAAAGGAACCCAGACTCCCGCATTACCAACTGAAGATTGCCCGGAATACGAAAAAGATGCGAGAGGAATTAATTCGCCATCGCCCAGAGATCGAACTTTGGAATCGCAACTCTGAACTGCTCGCCGCCCGAACGCTCCATCGTGTAGTAGCCTTCCATTGTCCCATTAAACGTCTGCAGCACACAGTAGCTACTGTAGGTATGGTCCTTTCCCGGTTCAATGAGGGGCTGCTTGCCGATTACGCCCATCCCGTCAACTTCCTGAATACGACCACCCGCCTCCTCGATTCGCCAGAATCGCCTCAAGAGCCGTACAGCAGCGTCGCCACTGTTCGCAATCTGCACGAAATACCCGAACACAAAACGCTTTTCGAAGTAATCCGAATCGCGATCGATGTAGACGGGCCGAACAGTCACCGTAATCCCCTTCGTGATAGCTACATAGGGAACCATTGGCACGGCTCGTATTCAGCTTCAAGCGTATTGGACGAGATAAACCGTTTACCTGGGTTTTGCGGCCGCCCCGTTTGGCTGTGCCAAGCTGAGCTCGACATCCCAGGATATTTCATGCATCGACCTGGTTGCAACCAAATTTTTTCGTTGCGGTTCCAGCATAATTAACCCGTAATTGTGCCCGTGAGTCCCACCGAGTCGAATATGGAAACGCCAGCCGCCGAAGACATGGCCCCAGGTACTCTGAAGCCGGTCCAGCCGCTCGACGAAGCAACAATTCTGTTCGCTGGCGATTCCGGCGACGGAATGCAGCTAACCGGGTCGCAATTCACGCTGGCCACGGCGTTCGCGCTGAATGATCTCGCGACGTTGCCCGACTTTCCCGCAGAAATCCGCGCTCCAGCGGGGACGACCTACGGGGTAAGCGGCTACCAGCTTCATTTCGGGTCGGTGAACATTCGTACGCCCGGCGACGAGGTAGACCTCCTCGTTGCCATGAATCCCGCAGCTCTGAAGGTTAACCTGTCCAGAGTCCGGCGTGGCGGCGCCATCATGGTCAACAAGAATGCGTTTACCGCACACAACCTGAAGTTGGCTGGCTACGGCACAGCCGATCCCCTCGCCAATCCTACCGTTCTCAGGACCTACCAGGTCTTCCAAGTCGAGCTGACGAAAATGACGCGTGAAGCGCTCAAGGATCGGGGACTCGACCGGAAAGTGGTGGATCGGTGCAAGAACATGTTTGCCCTCGGGCTCGCGCTGTGGCTCTATTCAAGGCCGATGAATCCGGCCATAGAATGGCTGAAGCAGAAATTTGCCAAGGCGCCGGACATTCGCGATGCGAACGTTCACGTCCTAAAAAAGGGATACCACTACGGCGAAACGACCGAAGACTTCATTTCCCGGTTCGAAGTCCGGCCTGCACGGCTCGAACCCGGGCTGTATCGGGCGGTGCGGGGCGCAGAAGCAATTGCACTTGGACTCATCGCGGCAAGCGAGCGCAGCGGGCTTGACCTCTTTTATAGCAGCTACCCGATCACGCCGGCGTCCGAGCTCCTCCACGAGCTCAGCCGGTACAAGAATTTCGGGGTGATGACCTTCCAGGCAGAAGACGAGATGGCGGCAATCGGTGCCACGATCGGTGCAGCCTTCGGCGGCAACCTCGGCGTATGCGCAACGAGCGGCCCCGGGCTTGCACTCAAGGCAGAAGGTATCGGGCTGGCGGTGATGATGGAGCTCCCAATGGTCATCATTGACGTTCAGCGCGGTGGCCCGTCGACGGGTCTGCCCACCAAGACGGAACAAAGTGATCTGCTGCAGGCCATGTTCGGCCGTAACGGCGAGGCCCCGCTGCCGGTCATTGCCGCATCCACGCCAGGTGACTGTTTTTTCGCTACCTACGAAGCCTGCCGTGTAGCCATAAAGTATATGACACCGGTCATTCTGTTGGCCGACGGATACATGGCCAACGGCTCCGAGCCATGGCGCATCCCCCGGGTTGAGGACTTAAACGATTTTCCGGTTACATTCGCAAAAAATCCTAACCGGACGATTGGCGGCAAGCCTGCCTTTCTGCCCTACGTGCGTAATGAAGAGACGCTGTCTCGCCCCTGGGTGCGCCCGGGAACACCAGGCCTAGAGCATCGGCTCGGAGGCCTCGAGAAGGAGCACGAAACTGGTAATGTGTCCTATGACCCGAAAAACCACCAACTCATGACAGATTTGCGCGCCGAAAAAGTCGAGCGCGTCACGCAGGACATACTGCCAACCGCCGTTCACGGGGATACCGAAGGCAGCGTGCTAGTCGTGGGATGGGGATCAACCCGCGGGGCAATCGAAGTCGCGGTGGATCGCGTACGGAGACGCGGATACGAGGTAGGCAGCGTCCACCTCACATTCGTTAATCCGCTTCCGCTGGATCTGGGCGCAATCTTCTGCCGGTTCGAACACTTCCTGGTGCCCGAGCTCAACAAGGGCCAGCTGATACGGCTACTCCGCGACCGGTTTCTCCTGCCGTTTACACCGCTAAACAAGATTCAGGGACAGCCCTTCAAGGCAGGCGAAATCGAAGATGCCATAGTCGGGCTCCACAACGCAGTCTAAAAACCGAACGTCCATGTCCAAAGGTAAAAAGCCCCCTAAGCTGCCGCCCGGATTCGCCCCGGGATCAAAAGCGCGCAAAATGCCTCCTGGATTCGCCGCAGGACCGAAAACAACACGCAGCCGCTCCGTACGGCCTGCAGGCGGCAACGGCGTGCCAACCGGGCTTAAGCGAAAAGACTTCTCAAGTGATCAAGACGTCCGCTGGTGTCCCGGCTGCGGAGACTATGCAATTCTGGCCTCTGTGCAGCGGCTCCTTCCGAGTCTTGGCATTCCGAAAGAAAATCTGGTCTTCATCAGTGGCATCGGCTGTTCAAGCCGGTTTCCATACTACATGAATGCGTACGGGATGCACACAATCCACGGTCGTGCGCCGACGTTCGCGACCGGTCTCAAGGCGTCGCGACCGGATCTCGATGTGTGGATTGTTACCGGCGACGGGGACGCACTTTCGATCGGTGGCAATCATCTGATCCACGTGCTGCGGCGCAACATCAACGTGCAGATCCTGCTTTTTAACAATCAGATTTACGGACTCACCAAAGGGCAATTCAGCCCCACTTCGGAAATCGGCAAGGTAACGAAGAGTACACCCTACGGATCGCTCACCTATCCGTTCAATCCGGTGTCGGTGGCCCTGGGCGCGGCGGCCTCCTTCGTAGCCCGCACTACGGACCGTGACGTGAAGCATATGACGGAGATTGTCCGAAGGGCCCACGCACACACTGGCGCAGCGTTTGTCGAGATCTATCAGAACTGCAACATTTACAACGACGGTGCCTTTTTTGATTTTACCGAGAAAGCCACGAAGGCCCTTCGCACCGTGCGACTCGAGCACGGCAAGCCGATGGTCTACGATCACGGAAACAAGGCCGTCCGGCTCGACGGATTCCGTCCCGTTTCCATCGATCTCACCTCGGGAGATTGGTCGCTTGACGACGCCATCGTCTACGATGAATCCAGTTCGGAACTAGCTGGCATCGCATCGCGCATGTCACGGAATCCCGACTTGCCGCGCCCGATCGGCGTGTTTTTCAGCGAGAGGCGGGACTCATTCGAAATGCTGCTCCATCGGCAGATCAAATTCGTAACCAGAAAGCGCGGCAAAGGAAACCTCAACCACCTTTTGAGAAGCGGCGACACGTGGGAAGTTGCTTGAATATCTGATGTCGTCCGCTCCAGCGATCCGAACATCTTACCCAAGCGCTGACCCTTGAAACTCGGCACCTCGTCTCTGATCGTAGCTGCATTTGTGGGACCAGGAACGGTGCTGACCTGCGCGACGGCAGGAGTAGATTTTGGCTACGACCTCGCTTGGGTTCTACTTTTCGCCGTTGGCGCTACGTTCGTTTTGCAGTCATTCACGGCTGGTACGGGCATCCTGGCGGGAATGGGCGTCGGCGAAGCGATGCGCGAGGCTACGCGAGGGCACGTGCAGCGGGTCATCGTGTTTTCGCTGGTGATTCTCGGCCTCTGGATCGGTGCAGCGGCCTTTGAAACCGGAAACCTCCTCGGTGCAGCGGCAGGCCTCGAAATCCTAACCGGCGGCGCGTTAAGGAGTAGGCTGATCGTTGTACTCTTGACCGTCGCAGCGGCTGTCATCCTGGTGCTCGATCTCAAGGTATTGACAACTCTGTTGGCCGCCCTCGTCGCCCTCATGAGCGTCGTCTTCATAGCCACTGCCATCTTGGCGCCGGTTGACTGGAATGCGGTGGTCCGTGGCGTCGCAGTTCCGTCGATTCCCGCGGGAGCAATCCTGCGTGTGGTCGCCCTCATTGGTACAACGGTTGTCGCCTACAACCTCTTCCTCCACGCGAGCGCGACCAAGGGCTACTGGGCGGGAACCGAACCACATCAAGCATGGCGGCGTGAGATGATCGGCATGGCGATTTTCTTGCCCGCAGGTGGTATCATTTCCATTGCTATCCTCATTGCCGGGGCCTCGCTCGCCGGCACGGGGACAGAGGTGAACTCCATCGCGGATCTTGCGCCCCTCATCGAACCCGCCGCGGGCCCTGCCGCGGGGCTACTTTTCGGGCTTGGTTTGGCCGCTGCGGGCGTCACGTCCGCCATTACCGCTCCGTTGGCCGCCGCGCTCGGCGTGCGAGAGATATTTAACTGGTCCGAGGATCCCAAGCACATTGGCTTTCGGGGGGTCTGGCTCTCCGTCCTCGCAACAGGCCTCGTATTCGCACTGATCGGGCATAATCCACTCGAAATCATCATAGCCGCCCAGGCAGCGAACGGGCTGCTGCTTCCCTTCATGGCAGGCTTCGTACTCTACCTAACCGCTCGCCAAAGTGCCGTTCGGCTCCCGAAGTGGTACCTGGCTGTCGGCGTCGTGGTGACCGTCATCTGCGCAGCCCTCGGCTGGAGGACCCTCGCCTGGGTCTGGTCACAGATCGGATTGTGACACCCCGTTCGCAACAGGAGGCGGGCGAAGTCGACCCTGTGCACGACCTATGACTTCTTTTTTTTCTCTGGCAGGTCACCCCAGGCTATCTTGAGCTCCTTCTCGCGGCGGCGGATGGCGAAGGCCGCAATGAAGATGGAGCACTCGTAAAGCAGCGCAATAGGCACTGCTACGATGATCATGGATCCGGGGTCGGGGGGCGTAAGGAAGGCTGCCGCAGCTAGAATACCGATCCAAGCATAGTAGCGAGACTTCCGAAGTCTCTGCGGCGTGGCAAAACCGAGCTTCGCCAGAAAATAGATCGCAACCGGCAGCTCAAACAAAATACCGGCCCCGAATGCCCACCACGTCACCATGGAAAAATATCGGGTGATGTCAAATTCGTTGACAATCAGGTCACTGATGATATAGTTGTTAAAGAATTGCAGTGCCAGTGGCGTCGTGACGCAGTAGCCGAACGTCAAACCGAGCATGAAGAAAAACGTGGCGAAAAACGACACATACCGCATGCCTGATTTTTCGCTCGGGTACAACCCAGGCTCGATGAAGCTCCACATGTTATAGATGAAGACAGGCAACCCGAGTATCACCCCGATAGCAAGTATGATACCCATGTGGGCAAAGAACTGACCTGTCGGATTGCGACTCTGCAGGGTAAGTGTCTTCGCCTCGATCCCGAAAACATCGTACATGAAAAAATCTGCCCGGGCGGGGCCCATCAGGATCACGTCAGTGATCCAATCACTGAAAAACGCCGCCACGATCGTCATCACCACGATTGCTGACACGCCCCTTATTAGGCTCCACCGCAAATCTTCTAGATGGTCCAAAAAGGGCATGTCCCCAGCACTCGCCAAGCCGTCTCCCTGCGTGCCCTCGGTGAGCTGCGGAGATGACACCGGTCTGCTAAGAAGCGGAAGTCGGAGTTTCATGGTTCGTGGCGTGGTGATCCTCACTCAGGCAGAGTCGGAGCTGCTCGGTGCGACTTCGCGCAGGTTGAGCTCAATAAGCGAATCCACCCACAGGCCATGTGCTTCGACGCAAGTGCGGCCTCCGCTCCAGGTAAAGTCGAAGAGCGTGGCAAGACCCACCACGTCGAACCCTTCGTTCCTTAAGAAGCCGAGCGCACGAAGTGCACTTCTGCCGCTGTTGAGAATGTCGTCGAGCAAAACGGTAGGCTCGTGCCGTTGCAGCGGGCCTTCGACGAGCCTGCGGCGACCATGTGGCTTGCGTCCGTCTCGAATAAACCCTCCACGCATGGTCGGGTGCCCCGGAGCACTGATTGTCGAACACACCATTGAATAGGCGCCAAATCCGTAGCCGGCCACTTGGACGATGCCTCGCCCACGCATTCGGGAGGCAATGACCTGGCCTACCTCCTGCGCCATCGGCCCAGAAAGCATCGGGATTCTAGTATCAAGCAACCAGCCGATCGGCTTGCCGCGAGGATCGGTGATGTACTCGTCTTCCCGACGTACCAAAGACTGCTCATAGAGGCGCCGACCGAGATCTCTTAGATCTGCGTAGAGGATCGGGTTATGCAGCGCTGTGGCCATCCCTGGTCTTCACGAAGTGCCGGCTCGGGTTCAGATATACTTCGGCGGGCGCACCCGGTTCGCAGGCCGCGGGTAGCCTACGCTGTAACAAAGTCGTACAACGGATGGTGCCTGCAGAGCTCCAGCACCTCGCCTTTCACCTCCCGCCCAACGGATTCGTCTCCGACGTGGTTGAGTACGCGGTCGATCATCCGGACGACCTCCCTGAACGTGCTTTTGCCAAACCCGCGCGTGGTCATGGCTGCGGTCCCGACACGAATGCCACTCGTAACGAAAGGGCTCTTATCATCGAAGGGGACCATGTTCTTATTGACCGTGATTTCGGCGGCTTGCAGCGCCCGTTCGGCGACCACTCCCGTAATCCCCCGACTACGCAGATCAATGAGGGCCATGTGGTTGTCCGTTCCGCCCGAGACCACGTCATAGCCGCGCCTGAGGAATTCGTCAGCCATAGCTCGAGCGTTTATCACGACCTGTCGGGCGTACGCTTTGAACGCAGGGTCAAGCGCCTCCAGAAAGGATACGGCCTTAGCAGCAATGACGTGCATCAAGGGTCCTCCCTGCGTTCCCGGGAAGACAGCAGAATCGAAGAGTTCGCTCATGTTCCGTACGCGTCCGCTTTTCCGTGCAACCTTGCCGAAAGGGTTTTCGAAATCGTTCCCGATAAGCAACATACCGCCACGCGGTCCACGCAACGTCTTGTGGGTCGTTGTGGAAACGACGTGCGCATGAGGCAGCGGATTGCTGAGTTCGCCCGCCGCGATGAGCCCGGCGGGATGTGCCATGTCCATCCACAGAAACGCTCCCACCTCGTCGGCTATCGACCGGAAGGCAGCATAATCGAAATCCCGCGAATAGGCACTCGCACCAATGGAGATCATCTTCGGTCCAACCACCAGAGCGCGGTCCCGCACACGGTTCATGTCAATTCGGCCCGCTAGGGGGCCACTTCTTTCTACGCCGTAGTATTCGGCGCGGTACAGAAGTCCCGAAAAATTGACTGGGCTGCCGTGCGTGAGGTGCCCCCCATGTGACAGGTCAAGCCCCAAAAACGTGTCTCCCGGCTTGAGAAGCGTGAGATAGACAGCCGCATTCGCCGATGCCCCCGAATGCGGCTGCACGTTGACCCAGTCGCAGCCGAAAAGCTCACGCGCTCGCTCGCGTGCCAGGGCTTCGGCCCGGTCCACTTGGTCACAGCCCCCATAGTACCGCCTGCCGGGAAGGCCCTCCGCATATTTGTTCGTCAGCGGAGATCCCATCGCCTGCAGTACAGCCCGAGAAACGAAATTTTCGGACGCAATGAGTTCGATACCGTTATTCTGGCGCGCAACCTCACCCCTGACGGCACTGAAAATGGCGGGGTCCTGTGTGGCTAAGTCGGTCATGCTCCCTGTGGCATCTATTCAAGGCATTCACGGCAGTTCGGGCAGCGTCATCGCGTAGACGATGATATTGACCCCCATTTTGAGGGCCCGCTCCCGAACCTCCGGCGGGTTGTCGTGCACGTCCTCGGGCTCCCAGCCGTCGCCCAGATCACTTTCGTACGAATAGAACACACAGAGACGTCCGCTGGAATCAAACAGGCCGAAGCCCTGCGCGGGTTTGCCGTCGTGTTCATGGATTTTGGGAAGCCCGGCGGGAAACGAATAATGGGCGTGAAAGATCGGATGGTCAAAAGGCAACTCGACGAGGTCTTGCCCTGGAAACACCTTTACTATTTCCCGGCGAAATGCCTCGTCAAGACCGTAGTTGTCGTCAACGTGGAGGAAGCCCCCACCGTCCAAATACCTCCTCAGGCGACGAACTTCATCGGGCGCAAACACCACGTTGCCGTGCCCTGTGATGTACAGATAGGGATACGAGTAGACCTTGTCGCTTCCGAGTTCGACAACGTCCGGTCTTGGATCCACATCCAGGAGCGTGTTGGCACGCACGTAGGTGAGAAGCTCCGGTAGCGACCGCTCGTCGCTGTACCAGTCACCTCCGCCGTCATACTTGACCCGGGCAATCGTAAAGGCGTGGTCTTGTGCCGCCGCACTGGCCGCGAGGCCGGCCCACATGAGTGGCAGTGCGAGGCGGAGCATACTGTATCGTTTGGCTTGGATCGCGCCCGATTAGACGATCGCAGCAGCTGAATGTTTGTCCAACGGTCTGAGCATGAAAATGTCATGAGACTAGTTGGCAGTGCATCGAAATCCCGAAGCTTACGTAGAGTGAGCGGTCAGTATCACTCACAGATATTGCCCCTTTTACAATGAAAAACACGTTCCTCATTGGGCGCTTCCTCCAGGGCTACGCCCAAGCATACCACTATAAAAGCCGCCCAACGTCCGAGCAGCATGGTCTGAGTAAAGAGAACCTCAAAGCAAGCTTCGCAAGGCGGAATCTGCGGCTTCGCCGCCTGCGCAGGCAGCACGGCCTGGGGTTACAGCTTTCGAGCGGCGCCACGCTGCTTCTCCTGGTCTTAGCGTTCAATCTTGACATTCAGCCACGCGAGGCCGCATCGCTAGAGCCGTTGACGCAGGAATCTGTCGTCGTCACCGAAATCATTCAGACGCGGCAACTCGTCAAGCCGCCACCGCCGCCCCGGCCTCCCGTGCCCATCGTGGTGCCGGACGACGAAATCCTCCAGGACGATAACCTTGACCTGGACGCGTCGCTGGACATAGGCACACCACTTGTGGCCGCCGGGCCCCCTCCGCCGGCTGAGGACCCCATCGATGATGAGCCCGAGCGGGAATTCTTCGTCGTGGTCGAGGAGATGCCTGAAATAGTCGGCGGGATGAAGGCGCTATCTAAGGACCTCGTGTACCCGATGGCTGCCCGACGTGCCGGCATTGAAGGAATGGTCGTCGTGCAAGTCCTGGTCGACGCGACAGGGACCCCGTCCCGACCAGAAGTGACCAAGGCAGTACACACCATTCTTGACGAGGCTGCGGTTGAGGCCGTTCTAAAGCAGCGCTTCAAGCCCGGCAGACAGCGCGGAAAGGCCGTGCCCGTCATGATGGCGATCCCGGTACGCTTCCGCCTCATGGAAAGCGTCTAAGGCTCAGCCCCCGGCTGAAGTGCTGCGGCATGACGTACCGCGTATGGTATGTCTGCCAGTCCGCCGCGTGTCGCCGGTACACCGGGTCGCTCTGAAGAGCGCCAGGTTCACGGTCGTACGCAGCAACGGCGTGCTCCGGCAACGGACGCACAGTGGTGGAATACGTCGTGTTGTAATCACCGTCTTTCACCCAACCGTCACCGACGAGTACAAAGTCACGCCGCCAGCCCTCGGGCTGTGGTTCGATCTGGCCAAAGCGCAAGGCCAGTTCGTCGCCAGCGTTCATAATCACGTAGCGGTCGTCAACATCGGTCAAGAGTTCCTGCACGTCTCCGAACATGGTGTAATAGCCTATCAAGTCGCGCCAGATGGGCACGCCGGTCATAAGGTCGCCGTATTCGGGAAGTTCGGGGGATGACTTGTCAGCCTCGCGGACGACGCTGTAGCCTCGGTAGCGGAGGTCCGCGAAGTTCGGTCCAAGCCGCTCAATTCTCGCACCGGAAGGGTCACGTTTCTCAGCCCATGATATGGCGTCCCAGTAGATCTCGAGGTTGGTGTGGAGCCTCACGCGGCGTGGCGCCCCGGGCCGGTAGGCCCCCTCGAGATCGATGAGTATCGTCTTGGTCTTGCCTGAGGGGAAGCCCAGGTTTTCGTGCAGAACATGCCACGTTCCCCCTCCATCCGGTACATCCACACGCAGCCCCTTGGGCGCAGCCTGTATACCCTGGCTAATGGCGACATTGATCGAACTGTCTGTCGGCCGTATCCAGCCCTCGGCGATGAGGTAGACTGCATCGGGAACGTCGTCATCAAGGTCGATTGTCGTGGAGTGGTCCCGCGTAATACCCTGATAGGCGCCGCGCCCGAAGAAGTCGAGATACCGCTCGTCTTTGGCCCGAACGATCTCTGTTACGTCATTTCCGAGATCGTCCCACACGCCGCTGACCGGCTGCAGCGGCCCCGTCACGTTGACGGCAAGTTCAGGCGGCGGAAAAGCGAACCGTTCGTCCACGAAAATCTCCGTGTCAGCCAAGTGATCGACGACCAACAGT
Source organism: Rhodothermales bacterium (assembly GCA_012267425.1). GTDB lineage: Bacteria > Bacteroidota > Rhodothermia > Rhodothermales > Bin80 > Plut-88865. Next base: position 15,111 of record JAAXGO010000073.1, on the reverse strand, counting down.
GACACGTGGTCGAAGAAATGCGTTTCCCACAACTCTGCTGTAATCCGCACATCCCAGTAGTTCGTACCGGGGGCGGCCTTCAGTTGGTCGCCCCGAATGCGAACCCAGTCCTCAGTCGTCATGATGCCGGCCGTTTCTTGGGCATTGATTCGAAGCCCGAGCGGCGAGCGCCAGATGAAGTCGGTGACGAACGTCATTTCTTCGCCGTCAAAGGTGAAAAGCCATGGGCAGGATCCCTTTAGGCGTTGCTGCGCGGAAATCACCTGATCGGAGAGCATGTCGAATTCGGCCTGTACCGTGCCGTTGGGCCATGTAATTCGTGCTACGTCTGCCAAGAGCTGATTGCCAAGTCCGAAATGTACTGTCGGCTGCGTGATCGGCTGCTTCTGGTAGAGCGGTCCCGAGCGGAGCTCCACTTCCCCGCCAATGCCGAAGGAATTGATGCGTTGATCTCCGACTGCCTGCGCAGCGCGCGGGTGAATCTGCTTCCAGTGGTAGCCCTTCGTCGTAACGACTGCCATGCGCACGGGCTGCCCAGCGGCGTCCAGGCCCACTAGATCGAGCTGCCCAGCCCGTCGCACCGACGCAATAGCAAACACCTGCGCTTCGATATCCGCCGCCAGCGGACTGAATGCGTAGTCGGAGCCCTGCAGCCATACCCTCGACTGCTCCTTGCCACTCGCCAACAGGTCAGTGCCGCCGTTGTTGTCCAAATCAGCTGCAAAAAGGCGCACTGACGGATCGGGGCCGTCACCCACCCAGTCTGCGATCCGATCTATTTTCCATTCAACCTCCATCCACGACAGGCGCAGAATTGCCGCGTTCTCTTGCAGGAGAAGAAGGTCTAACACGCCGTCACTGTTACTGTCTGTCACTGTCAGGTCCCGCGTGGCGGCAATCGCGGGGACGTTCCACGGTCTGAATCGCCCCTGGCGCTCGTTCAACTTAAGGTGAAGCACGCCGTCACCAGACAGAAAAGCGGGATCGGGGTCCCCGTCGCCGTCTAAGTCAGCCCACACAAAATTGTGCAGATTGTCCACGTCGGCGAAAAGATCGTCTGGCATAAATGTGCCGTCTCCATTATTTCTAAGCACCTGCACTTGCCCTCTCCCGGTGGCGAGCACCAAGTCCACGTCGCCCTCCAAATCAAGATCAGCGGCCCATACTCCCGTATATGACGCTCTGCTGACAGCGGAGGAAAGACCCAGGCTAGCGGTCACGTCCAAGAAATTCTCGGTCGAATCCTGCCGCAGGATCCGCAGGCCGCCCTCGCCCGCCATTATGATGTCCGCCCGAAAATCAAAATCGTAGTCCATCCCGATCACTGCATGCGGCGTAGGCGTGCCACCTCCTGCAGGAAACAGCCATTCTTCCTGTCGCAGCGTTTCGATTTTCTCGGAATCCGCGAAGAAAACTGCCGGCAGCTCCGCATTGCCAAGTGCAATGGCCCCTATCCATGATTTGGACGGAACAGTGTCTTGTAGCAGTCGCTCCACATAAAAATCAAGCGAATCGTCTGGTGCCGCAGGCGCTGAGTGCGGTGCTTCCATGTGTATGAAACGTACAAGGGGATACGCAACGGTTTCCCGCGGTGTCCGTAGCGCGGCCAGGTCCTTCCGATAAGCCGGCTCGCTCAAGAGCACATTACGCAGAAACGCTGCCTGCACTGCTACCTCGTCCGTGTTGACACTCTCCATTGCAGAGGCAAGCACTGCAAGCTGGTCCCTAGCCGGCTGTCCCCAGGTGGCGGACAGCCGCTCAAGCCCCTCGAGGCTCTTTTCGCTATGACTCTCTCCCCATTGCACGCTCGCCAGAAGTACCGCCAGATTTTGCGGGGCAGCGGCGATAAGTCTACGGCGCAGGCGGTCTACTTCAGCGTCATGTCCTCCCGCAATCGCAAGCTCTTCGGCGAGCATCCAGGCGGCTCTTAGATTCGTGCTATCACTGTCTACCGCCGTTCGAAGATACTCGATTGCACCTTCCGCGTTCGAACGCAGGACCTCAAGTTGGGCCGATAGATAGAGGATGGCACCATCGGACGGAGCGAGTGACCGCGCCGTTTCCAGAAGCGAAGCCGCTTCGTCGAATTCTCCTCGGCGCAGTGCGCGAAGCCCGAGGTTTGCCCACGCCGCGGGCTCTTTAGGGGCAAGTTTTGTGACGAGTCGGAGCTTCGCCTCGGCGCGAACGTCTTCACCTACCTCCATCGCTGCCGTTCCGACGTAGAATGCAGATACCGCATCCCGATAATCAACCGAATCAGCGTTGGGCAGTCCGCCGCCACATCCTGCGAGGACTAGCAGCGCCAGAATCAGCATGCTTCTCTGCATTCGTGTTAGGCGCAAAGTAGGTGGAAAGAACGGGCGACAAAGTACCATTCGGAGCACACTTTTGGAAACACCAACGAGACGCTATGAACCGCCTGTGTGGTCTGTCGTACACGTTCCTACCACTTAACCGAAGAAAGTTCATGATACGCCGCGTCTTCTTTGCATTAATGGTCCTGCCGCTCTGCTACGCAGCCCACGCACAGCTTGCCACGGCTCCTGCACCGCACCGCTTCGCGGATGTCGTGAAAACTTCTCGTGAAGCAGTCCTCAAGGATTTTCACCAGAAGGCGTATCCCGGAATCGCCCTCAGTGTTTTAGTGGCGGGACAGACCGTCTGGTCGGAGGGTTTCGGATATGCCGATCTGGAGCAGCGTGTGCCGATGTGGCCGACAAACAAGTTTCGGATCGGGAGCATTTCGAAGCCGATTACGGCAGCCGCCGTCGGGTTGCTCGTCGAGGAAGGCCGCCTAGACGTTGACGCCCCCGTGCAGCACTACGTGCCGTATTTTCCCGAAAAGCGCTGGCCGGTAACAACTCGCCAGTTAGGCGGGCACTTGGGCGGCATCAGGCATTACCTCGGCGAAGAGTTTTTCAGCACCGTGTCGTATCCGACCGTCGAGAGTGGACTCACTATGTTTGCGGCCGATACACTCCTCTACGAACCGGGGAGCGCATTCACCTATTCGAGCCACGGCTGGAACCTTATCAGCGCCGTCGTAGAAGGAGCTGCGAAAGTGCCTTTTCTGGAATACGTGCGGCAGACGGTTTTCGGACGTCTCGGAATGAATCACTCGGTTGCCGACCATCCCGACAGTCTCATCACGCAACGCGTGCGATTCTACGTACGAAGTGCTGACGGCACGCTTCTCAATGCTCCCTACGTCGATAACAGTTACAAGTGGGCCGGTGGCGGCTTTCTTTCGAGCCCCGAAGATTTAGTGCGCTTCGGCAATGCCCACCTGGGCGACGGATTCCTCTCTGGCGAGGTCCGAGAGATTCTATTTACTCCGCAGCATACCACGGACGGCGAAAACACTGGCTACGGGTTTGGTTGGCGCATCGAAACGCGTGAAGACGGGCGACGCTACCTTTCGCACGGCGGCGGATCTGTTGGCGGCACGTCGATTCTGGTGATGCAGCCCGACACGGAGGTTGTTCTTGCGGCTATGATCAACATGACAGCCGCCAACCTCGAGGTTGCCGATACCGTGCTGAGCCTCTTCGTCGAGGCCGCGGCAAACCAATGAGCGGGCTTAATACTGTCGCCTTCCTGGCACTCATTCTAGCTGCATGTGAAGTCCAGCCTACGCCTGAGCCGCCACGCGGTGTTCTCAAGGCGGGGTTCGTGGTGCTGGACGGAGTGTACAATTCGGAGCTCACAGCGCCCTACGACGTGTTACACCATAGCGTCTTTCGCGACCAAGACAATTTCATCGAGCCATTTATCGTATCGCCGGACGGCAAGCCGCTCTCTACGTTCGAGGGTATTACGATCACACCCCATTACTCCTTCGACGATGCACCGGAGGCCCAAATCCTTGTTATTCCCAGTACGGTCGGCAGCATGGATGCCGATCTGGAGAATGCCGCCTTCATGACTTGGCTCACTTCTGCCGTCGACGCGGCCGACTGGGTGATCACCGTCTGCGACGGGGCATTTCCGCTTGCGGCAACCGGACGCCTTGACGGACGAATGGCGACGACCTTCCCCGCCGACCGTGGGGCATTTGCCAGGATGTTTCCGGATGTAGACGTGCTCGACGACGTCAACTTCGTGGTCGACGGCTCATTCATTACGTCGGTGGGTGGCGCACTGAGCTTTGAGCCGGCGCTATTCCTCGTTGAGACACTCTACGGGAAGGACCATGCCGAGCGAACGGCAGAGGGTCTGGTTCTTGAATGGAATGCAGGCCGCATTCCGCATAGAATTAGGTAGCTCTCGTTTTCAACTTATTCGACCCCCTGACTACGTCTCCAGCCTTGCCCTTCACTTGGCTGCGGGCGATCCAGCGTGATAAGGTGCTGGAGTCGGAGGATCAGGTCGGCGAGTATCTGGCGCTGCTCGGCTCGGGCCATCGCGACGAACTGGATCGGCAGATCGAAGCCTTAGCACTGGAGCCGTCCTACAAGAAATTATGGAAGGGCTGCCCCTGTTGCCTACCGTGGGCTAGCATCCCGATGGTCAGAGGTGCCAGAGCCACATACGACGCGTGAGGTCGCAAAACTAAAACAGGAGGTCAGCCCTATGAAAAGCAAGGTATACATTGGAATGGGTATACACAAGCGCAGCGTGATGATCGTGGCAGTGGCGAGGGAACTGGCCGGGTTCGTGTGGGCACTCATGCAAGAGGGCGTCGCCGAAATCGAAACACAGCGGCGCGCCGCCTGAGAACCAAGAATCACATCGCAAGATGCTGAAGAAATGATGTCGCCCGGAGCACGGAAGGAGAACGCTCGTGCCTCCTATGTGGCCGGGTCTGGCAACGGGCCCGAGACCCACGCAAATTAGATTGAGTCAGCTCCCGACGAATCTGAATTCTTGGCGACCTCATCCTTTCGGCTCATGCGAAACAATGTGATCCCAACCCGATAAATGGCCCTTCCATATCAGCAGGTAAGCGAGCGACGGGGGTCTGCGGGAGCTACTGGTTCGAGTTATAAACTGGCATGACCGAATATGACTTGATCGCCCGCGGGTACAGCAACTCGAAACGGTTACCCTTCCGAGACCACGTCGAACGCTATACACTCCTTCAGACGCTCGGCAATGTGCGGGGCGCCCGAGTGCTGGACCTTGCATGCGGAGATGGCTTCTACACGCGACTAATCAAGAAAGCGGGCGCTTTGTCCGTGACCGGAGTGGACCTCTCGTCGGAGATAATCCGGTTGGCGGAGGAGAATGAGCGTCGCCAGCCGGTTGGATACTCGTATGTCCGGGCCGACGCGGCTGATTTTAGGCCCGACCAGCCGGTTGATCTTGTGGTGGCCGCATACCTTCTCAACTATGCACATACGCAAGCTGAGCTCATCCGATTTTGCCGCGTGTGCAGTGGTGTGCTGCGGCCCGGCGGACGGTTCGTGGGTGTGAATGACAACCCGCACCTCCCTCCTGACGGATCCGTAAGCTATCTCAAATACGGGTTCGATCGCAGGTGTGACCAGATCCCACCACACGACGGTGACCTCATCCGCTACACGTTCCCGACGGCAGACGGCAGTTCCTTCGGCTTTACAAACTACTACTACTCCGTCGGAACCTACGAGTCCGCATTTCGCGAGGCTGGTTTCCGGAAGTTGCGCTGGGTGCCCGTCACTCTCGACCCCGCACAGACGGGAGACGTCTTCTGGGATGACTTCATGCGGCACCCGCCGATCGTCGGCTTCTCGGCAGACCTGGAAGCCTGACCCAACGGCTCGTGAGATCGAATCTGAAGCGCCGATAAATCTCGAACTGATGGTGTACGCTGACGGATTCAACGCGCGGATAAACTCCGCCGAAGTCAAGGAAGCAGGGAGCTGAGCGCGGACGCCAGCCGGGTACGGCTGATGGTCGAGGTGATGAAGAGATTCAGAGTGGGAGCCGGGCGCTCCAGCCGCAATTGCGCATCGGCATGGGTCAGGACGGTGGGAAAGTTGACAGCGGACTGGGAATGGGCCCGGTGGCGGGATGACCTACCTCCGGCACAACGATCGCCGCACGCTGGTCCGCCAGACGTGGGACGAGTGGCCCCTCGACCGCTTCTCCCCGATGCTCTACCATACTTCTACCTGGAAGACATTCCCTGGATCGGCGACGGTATGTGCGGAGGGAGTCGCCGCACTGGCCGTATCTGCGATTTCGTTTTGGGAGATCGACATGTTACACCGCAAGGGGCGCATAAGGCTACTTCAGGACGTAGCAGCCTGGCGAACGCAGCTTCTGGACGATGGCGCCATCGCCATCCGCGTCAACAGGCTCTTGGACTTCCACCCCGACCCTGTCGACCGCTTCATCGTCGCGACCGCCCTCGGCGGTCATAGCCTGCTTACGGCCGGCAGGCATATTCTCTATTGGGACGGTGACCTCAAGCGGTTAGACGCTCGATAGTAAGCAGCCAGGAAGAAGAGATTATTCCGAACATGCACACGAACCCCACCGAGTTGCCCGGCAACGGCAATGGCCAAAGCTGCAGTCACGACAACAGCTGGCGACGCCGGCACCAAACTCCGCTTCGCCGGGGCGATGGCAGTGCGGCGATGCTCATCGTCCAGGAGGACGGGGGCGTCTGGCTCAACAACGATGTCGTGTTGCGCCCCCAGATCGATGATCACGAGGAGCCGATCACCGAGTTGCGGCGCCTGGTGGAGATCGCGGGAGCCAGGCTGGAGCGGCGGCGTTCGCGAGTCGGTGTGAGCTGACGGAATTGGCGGGGGCTCAGGGCTTGTCGGCCCAGGGCGCAGGAAACGGTATCGGTGGAAGATCGTTGACGACAATGCCGACGCCCAAAGCATGAACCTCCTGCGCCCACCGGTCCAACGTCACCGCAGTCCGCATTCCTTTAGCCTGGAATAGCAGCAGACTTCGAGACAGCGGCCGTGTCTTGCCCGTGCTCAGCTCTGCGAAGCGGATCGCATTCACGGCGGCAAGGCCGATGGATTCCAGCAAGTGCCGCACCATTGCAAAATGTGCTTCGCAGCGTGCCTCCCGTTCCGCTACAGCCATCAGCATCTGTGCAGTATCACACGCAGCCTGCTCGAAATCTAGGGTCTTAGCACTGTCTCTGAGACATCGTTTGTATTCATCCAGCTCTGCACTCACAGCTCGGAATTCGCCTCGCCCCGCACGGTTCGAGTAGGTGGGCGGGTCACGAGGATCCCGGATCTCTTCCATGGACACGAAATCATCCCGAATTATCGGGATCCCGATCCGGTTGAACCTTCTGGCGCGGCGGTCGAAAACCAGCGCGAAGGGCTGACAGAAGTACTCCGTGCGGATAAGCAGGTCCGATACTCTCCGGGCCGGTCTGCCAGCCATCGCATCGTATGTCGGCCGACGTCGTCTGTTGATGCGGATGGCGTCCTGGATATGCTGATGGAATCCGGGCATTGCCGCCTCGGCTACTTGATCCTTACCGCAGTCCCATACACCAGCCCGTGGAATAATCGCTGCATTCGGGCGGCGATGCATCCGTGCTGGCCGCGGCATCACGCTCTTCCCTGTCACGAGACTTTACAAATGTCATGCTTCATTTGCTATCCTGATCTCCAAAGCGCCGCTCTGCGTTGCTCCTCTGGCAAATAGCTCCGCTATTCGGGCTTCGGCAGGTCCGGCAAGACCACCCTCTTCAACGCCATGATGGGACTTGACGTGCCGGTCGGGCACGGCGGTAAAGTGCGCGTCCGAGCGGGGCGGGTTCCCGACCCCACGTTGATTCCCTTTCGCGCATCTACTCGCCCAAACGGACTACGCACGCGACGATCAACCTGCGCGATGTCCCCGGACAGCATGGCGCTGCCCGGCAGGTGCTTTCACACGGCACGCCCAGATCCGCGATCAGGAGGCGATCTGCCTGGTGCTGCTGGATTTCCTCAACCCGGCCCTGGAAGGGTCCCCCGATCCGCTGGCCAACCAGCGTCGATGCCACCTCCGTTTCACGTGCAAGCTGAGGTCTAAATGACATCAGCTCTTGACACTACATGCTGCATCGTCGGCGGTGGGCCGGCCGGCATGATGTTGGGAGTGCTGCTCGCGCGCGCCGGTGTTCGGACCGTCGTGCTCGAGAAGCATAGCGACTTCCTCAGGGACTTCCGGGGCGACACCATCCACCCGTCGACGCTCGAGCTGATGCACGAGTTGGGCGTGCTAAACGAGTTCCTGGAGCTGCCGCACTACAAGGCGTACCACGTCTACGGGCAGTTCGGCACGATGCGCTTCCGGGTGGCCGACTTCACGCGTCTGCCGACGCGTTGTGGGTTCATTGTGTTCATGCCGCAGTGGGAGTTCCTCGATTTCCTTGCCCACCAGGGCCGGCAGTATAGCGCTTTCGAACTGCGCATGGAGACGGAGGTTACGGGCCTGTTGGAGGAAGACTGCCGCATATGTGGGGTGCGGGCCAGTTCGCCCGCAGGCAACCTGGAGATTCGAACCGATCTCGTGATCGGCGCCGATGGAAGATCATCCACCGCACGCGCCCACTCCGCGCTCGAAGTCGAGGAATTCGACGCCCCGATGGACGTACTGTGGTTTCGCCTGTCGAAGCGGATCGGTGATCCGGCAGATCCGATCGGGCATTTTGCGGCGGGCCGGATCCTGGTCATGATCAGCCGCAGCACACATTGGCAGTTCGGGTACGTGATTCCGAAGGGCGCCACCTCCGACTTGCGCGCACGCGGGATCGAGGCTTTTCGTGCAGCCGTCGCCGAACTCGCGGTCTTCGCCGCCGATCGCGTGCAGGAAATCGCAAGCTGGGACGATGTCAAGCTGCTCACCGTGGCGGTGGATCGGCTACGCCGGTGGCACCGCCCGGGACTGCTCTGTATCGGCGATGCTGCCCATGCGATGTCGCCGATCGGCGGGGTCGGCATCAATCTCGCAATTCAGGACGCGGTCGCATGCGCCAACCAGATCGCCAGACCGCTCAGGGAGGGCGCGCTGACGGACGCCGATCTGGCGTCAGTGCAGAAGCGGCGCTTTTTCCCGACCCGTATCACGCAACGCGTGCAGATCACCGTTCAAGACACCGTGATGAGACGCCTGCTCGTGCGCGATGTATCGAGGCCCTTACGGCCGCCGCTGGCGGTACGCGCCATCTCCCGCCTTCCCGCACTACAGCGGATCACCGCACGAATCGTTGGTGTCGGCGTGCGGCCGGAGCATATCGCGCCGGCCGGTTGAGTGCACCCGTCAGACACCTGGCCGCGGCGTGATCCGTCCCCGGAGCCAATCGTCGACCGCCTCCTCATCCAGCCCGCCGGATGCTAACGCCAGCATCCGCTCGACCACTTCATCTTCTGGGGCGACGATATTGAATCCGTTGAGACCGAGAAAGATGACGGCGGCCAGGAAAGAGATCCGCTTATCGCCGTCGCGCAGCGGGTGGGCAGTGCAGACTTCGAAGGCGTAAGCAACGGCCAGACGCGCCCTCACCATCTCGATCGGCGGCGACCTCAAGAAGGAAGACCGAAGCTTCAGTCCGCGCGCTGGAGTTCGGCGACGTGCCTGCTCACGACTGACGTAAGGTCGAACGGTAGAGTGGATCCGGAGCATTGGGACCGTCACTCACTCTCACGTGACAGAAGATGTCTCCAAGAAAGACCTACTCCTCCACCGGCGATTTCGACTGCGCGGCGTGGCTAAGCATTCCGGCTATATCGATGCCGGTCGATGCCTTGAGGCTTTCCAGAAGCGCGGGCGTAGATCCCGCAATCTGATTAAAAACCGACGGTACGCCACTTCCCTGGCCACTGTCCACGACGGTGAGACGATCAATCTGAAGATTGTCCACTGTTTGGACGACCTGTGACAGGATGTCAGGCAGCATCTGAATAAGGAAGAGGCGCTCGGCATCAGAGCCTGCCTCATGCCATAGGGACAGCTTTTGCCTGAGGACTTCGACCTCGGCTTGCCCGTCTTCTAGGATGCGAGCCGCGTTGCCCTTGGCAATTTTTTCCTTCGCTGCGCGCTCGGCTTCAGCCTTTACGACGACCTCCGCACGCTGGCGCTTTTCAGCCAGCTTGATTTCTTCAAGCGCCAACTCCTGCTTCGCGCGTGCTTCGGCGACGTCTGCCGCGACCGAAATCCTTGCCTCTTCCGCCTCGGCTTTGGCTGCCAGGCGCGCCTTCAAGATGCGCAAGTCGTTTTCTGCCTCCTCGATGGCCTTATTCGCCTGCGCCTCCGCAACACGGGCCTGTTCCTTTTTCTCGGCTTCCGCCACGCGCGCGGCGGCGATGATGTGCGCGGACTGCTGCCGTCCGATAGCGTCAAGATATCCGACGTCGTCTTCGACGCTCTGAATCTTCATCGTGTCGAGCTGCAGCCCAAGATTGCTCAAGTCGTTGTCGGCTTCCGCCAGCAGCTCTTTTGCAAACTTCAGCCGGTCCTCGTTCACTTCTTCCGGCGTCAGCGTGGCGAGCACGCCACGCAAGTTTCCCTCAAGCGTCTCCTTAGCAATCGTCTGAATGTCGACCAGAACCTTGCCGAGCAGCCGCTCGACAGCATTCGCCAACTCCGACTCGTTGGAGGCCACTTTGACGTTAGCAATGGCCCGCACCGTAAGCGGAATGCCTCCCTTCGAGTACGCATTCGTCACCGTGATGTCAATCGGGATCGTGTTAAGTTGGAGACGATCCACCTTCTCCAGCAGCGGCACACGAAACCCGCGCCCACCCTGTACAACCCTGTAGCCCACCGAGCTGCCGTCGGCGAGCGCGTGGGTGCGCCCGCTGAAAATCAACACCTCATTCGGCTGGCAAATCTTAAGATTTGCACGGATGAGTCCGACGATGGCAAGAATGCCCGCAATGATTACGCCCGCGATAATGAGTCCGGGTCCCATAGCGATACTCCGTGTTTATAGTGTTGTGCGGCCCAAAATCGCTGGCTGCACAGGGTGGGTGAATCGGACGCTCTGATCAGGAAGGCTTGACCACTTCCGCGACTCCGCCGTCAACTCGGACGATGACGACCTCGTCACCGGGCTCGAACGACGCCTCCGCCTCTTCAAATGCACATGCAACCAAGTGCCTTCGCTGACCCTTGCCGGTAACAACGATCTTGCCTCGATCGTCGCGTCCGAAAGGGATGATCACATGACCCGAACGACCCTTGAGATCCATCCCCGTAACCGTGCTCGAAATATGCTGGAACGCAACGCGTTTGACGACCCAGTTGCCGCCGAGGCCGATGACTGCCCCAGTGGCAAAAGACATCACCGCGCGCACAAGTTCCCCGACGTCGGTCAGCGCAAGCAATACGCCACAAAGCCCGAAGAAGGCCATAAATAGAAACAGCGTGCGCAACGAAAAGAGATCGATGAATCCCGGCCCTGCACCAGGGTCGACATCCACGTCCGCATCGATGTCAAAATCCGCTTCTGCATCGATTTCCACGTCCGCATCGCCCCCACCAAACATCGAAAGCAAAACGAAAAAACCACCGACCAGAGCGCTTACAAGGTAGACGGTATCCATTGCCTCTCGCAGTGCGTGCACCTGTCAACATTCTGCGGCCTTCGCAGGCAGCGTGGCCGATTACAGCCTGTGAGCCTGTATGAAAAGGCCTCGCTCGAGGTTCCCTGGGGCGGCATACTGACGGATTCCAATCCGTGCACTTATGAGATCGGAGTACCTGTAGTCTCGTTCTTTTCGATGCCAACGATGCGACGATCGTCAAAACAACAGGCTCGCCGACAACCACCTCGGCAAGTGCGGTTGAATCAGCCTGAGGAGATTGCGTTCCTATACGGTGGATGCGCTCCGCGGTGAGGTGATACGGCCATGCTCAACACGTTCATGCACGGCGATGGCATGGCTTCCCCTCTTTGGAGTACTCCCCCACCCAGCGTGCAGCAGCATCAAACAGCCTTGATTACTGCTGGCTCAGCGGAATGAGAAGCGACACCCGATGCGTCCAGACAACCGCGTCCGCCAGTGCCAGCGACCCGTGTGGTGCGACAATAAAGTCTGCCGAGGCATCAAAGAAGCCGCTTTCCGCCCGAGCAGTCCGCTCATCGATCCCAGGTCTCCCGGTTCCTAGAGTTACAAGACTCAGATACTGCATCCGGAATGCCGTGAAGTTGTAGCCTAGCCCGGTTGTCAGTGTCCATTCTCCCCAGCTTTCGTCCTGCTCTCGCTTGAACCGTTCCACGAAATTGTACTGATTAAGCTGGTAGCCGATCACATGGAGATTCAGCCCTACGCCAAATTCGAGCTTCTTGCCGGCATGCCGGGCACCCATACGAAATATGGCGTTCCGGAAGCGAAAGTAATTCTCCACCGTCATTTCGCCCGCGCGTACGAGCACCTCGTCGTCGCGTGTGATGTCCTCAACTGCGTTGGCCCACGTGTGGCTCCAGATGGGCTCGTAGATTAGGTCGAATCCGTAGGTAGCCCGTCCGACCCTTCGGGCGAAGCCAACTCCGATATTGTACGCGGAAGAATTGCCGGGATCGCGCGGGATGCGCATGAGATCGTAATTCGGAATCTTCGGATGCGTCTTCCAGTCGCCTACGAGGATGGCGCCGACTTCCCATCCATTCTTCATGGGATGCCGGTAGCCTGCGCGCAGAGCGACGCCGCTTGTGTGGTCCTGCTCGATGCGCGTGACCGGCTCTGACCGCTGCACGTCCTCCAGCCAGATCCAATGCGTCATTGCGTGGTCCATCTTGAAGCGATGCCACTGCGCGGTAAGCTCTGCGGACCGCCCGTCGTCCCACCGCTGCAGCAGACCGACCTTCACATTCTGCATCTCCCCGTCCTGGTCCACTTGATCACCTTGTGCATAAAGCAGGCGCACCCCCTCGATACCATTCAGATTGGCTGCGAAAGCACTCACACCGACCGATAGATTTGTACCCGAAATCTCGCTGCCCCCGAACGCAAAGAGATACACATTGTTACGATTGATGGAGCCATCGCTTTGTTGGATGCTCAGATCGCTCGGATGCACAAAACTCGACAACGCGTCCTCAGCGATCCAACAGCATCCCTGCGTGTCGCGCTTGTTCATTTCCTGCCACGCAAGTACGGCACCGCCGAATATTCTCCGGCTCCGCATAACCATGCCGATGGGCAGCGTACGGGCACTGCTTGCGTCATCAACCCACCCGTCCCTGTGATTCACACTGTAATACGAGGGTGTACCAGCGAAGTGCATCCCGCGTACGCGGATTCCCTTGGCGGGATTGACGAACGGATCGTGCAGCGGATCGTCCAGTGCAATGGTTACACCACCCATACTCAGATTCTCTGACGGAAATATCATGAACTGTGTGCCCGTCGCGACAGGAATCGACTTGACGGCAATCTCCTGGGCCGCCGCCGCGAGCGGGACTGCCAGCACCAGTGACACAAACAAGGTGACAGTACGCATGACGCTTTCCTCCTGTCGATGGTGTAGTTTTGCGAATCCAAGCCGTGTCGGCCCTTCACAGTAGCTTAACGTTTGCACGCTCCCAAGATCCCTGGGCATTCATATTTGCCCTATGATGATCGCCCTTGTGCCGAATTCCAACGGTTAGAGGTTGGCTGTCATGATGAAAAGCGGCGCACTCTCGAAAGTATGGTAGCTTGGCCGGAGACGCTCCGCATTGTAGTTCTTTTCGATGTCCACAACCTTGTGCGACCCGTCAACCACTTCCAGGGAAGTACTGCCGTACACTCCGTTCTGAATGTTGACGAGTCGTCCGGATTCGCCGCGCCGAATGAGATCGAGCGCAAGGTTACCGAACGCCATGGGAACGACCGAATCAAGCGCATCAGGCGCACCACAGCGTACGAGATACCCCAGGCGCTGCTTTACGACATTGATTCGGCGGCCCGCGTTGTACTTCGGGGACAGCTCCTTGAGCTTCGCTGCTACGCGGTCTCCGATTCCGCCGAGTTTTGCGTGGCCGTACTGGTCTTTTTCCGTCCCCTCGTACGACATCGTCGTGTCACCCTTGATCTTGGCGCCCTCCGACACCAGCGTCACCGAATACCGGCTGGGATTGCGATTCCGGTCGTAGACCAGAAGATCCGTCAAGTGCTCGATGTCGAAGTCCACCTCAGGAATCACACACCTGTCGGCAGCGCCCGCCATTGTCGGCAAGAGGGCCGAAAACCCGGCATACCGCCCGAACACTTCGATGACGAGGAAACGCTCGTGTGAGCCTGCCGACGTACGGAGTGTGTGTGCAAGATCCAGCGTTCGGGTGACGCAGGTTCCGAAGCCGATACAATAATCCGTGCCGGGAACGTCATTGTCCATCGTCTTGGGAATCGCCACAACCTTGACGCCTTTCGAGTGCAGGTGCTGACCATAGCTCAGCGTATCGTCACCTCCTATGGGAATCAAATAGTCCAAGCCGATGAATTCCAGGTTGCAGAGTACCTCTTCGGTGACATCATTGATTTCCTCCGTGTATTTGCCTCTCAGATGAGCGGGCAGACTGGCCTGCGGCAGATGGGTGGGCCGCGTTCTAGACGAGTGGAGAAACGTGCCGCCGGTGCGGCCATGCCGAGACACAACGTTCTCGGACAGTTCCTCAAAATTGTTCGAATTGTCGGCCTCTGGATCGCGTATGACCTCCACGAGGCCTGCCCAGCCGCGGCGGATCCCAACGACCCGGTAGCCCTCTCTCGATGCCCTGATGGTTACGGCCCGGATCGCAGGATTGAGTCCGGGCACATCGCCTCCGCCCGTTATGATTCCTATGGTGCCCTTGTAAACCATTGCCGACGCTTATAGTAGTTGGTACCGTTGTAAGCTGCGGAAAAAGTACGACTTCACGAATTCAGGGACTATTTCTTCACAGAGGCATAACACACGGCCAGATTCAAGCTGAAGTTCGACAGCTTAGGAGCTAATAAGTGCCTGTGATGCTGTGAGATAGGCGGAATCTTGAGTGTACCCTACTGGGTACAATTCACGGACAAACGTCGAGCAGGCGGAAGGCTTCGGCCTGGAGCGGGGTGGGGATGGTGAGGACATCGGCGGCCACGGCTCCCTCTGCCATGGGCAAAACCCGGTTGCGGGAGACACGGCGATCCAGCAGTTTTTCGAGGCCCAGACGGCGGGCACATCCTAACTCTGCCCAGTCCTTACAAA
>JAAXGO010000072.1 GCA_012267425.1 Rhodothermales bacterium | reverse complement strand
ACATGAAGGCTCCCATCCTGTGCTTTCACGGACCACCAGGCGTTGGCAAGACGAGCCTTGGAAAGAGCGTCGCACGTGCGCTCGGACGCAAATTCGCGCGCATGAGCCTCGGCGGCGTGCGGGACGAAGCTGAGATTCGCGGACATCGCCGAACGTATGTCGGAGCACTGCCCGGTCGCATCCTGCAAGGGCTCAAAAAGGCAGGGACGGCCAATCCCGTCTTCATGCTTGACGAAGTGGACAAAGTCGGCGCCGACCACCGTGGAGATCCGTCCAGCGCCCTCCTCGAAGTCCTCGATCCTGAACAGAACAATACTTTCAACGACCACTACCTGTCGCTTGACTACGATCTGTCGAAAGTGCTTTTCATTGCGACAGCCAACAGGCTGGACATGATACCGGCACCATTGAGAGACCGTATGGAGATGATCCAGATTACCGGCTACACGCAATTCGAGAAGTTGGCGATCGCCAAGGGCTACCTGGTTCCACGTCAAACGGAACGCAACGGCCTCACTGCGGATCAGTTTTCGATCGAAGACGACGCACTGGAGCATATCATCGACGGATATACGCGTGAATCGGGCGTGCGCCAGCTCGAGCGTACGATCGGGACCGTCGCGCGCGGCGTAGCCAAGAAAGTGGCCGTCGGTGACTTGACCTACGAAAACGTCACCTCGACCGATCTCTACGGCTTCATTGGTGCTAAGAAGTATTTCAGCGATGTAGCCGAGCGGACTGAAGTGCCGGGCGTGGCCACGGGACTGGCCTGGACGTCCACAGGCGGAGACATCCTCTTCATCGAGGCGTCAGTTTCGCCTGGATCGGGTAAGCTCACGCTCACTGGCAAACTCGGTGACGTCATGAAGGAGTCGGCGCAGGCAGCGCTTGCGTACGTTAAATCGCAGTCAGGCAAACTCGGAATTCCTGACAATGCCTTCCGGAAGTGGGACCTTCACGTTCACGTTCCGGCGGGTGCGGTGCCGAAGGACGGTCCATCCGCGGGCGTTGCGCTTCTTTCCGCACTCGTTTCCATTTTCACCCAGCGCAGGGTCCGGCACGATCTCGCGATGACGGGCGAGATTACGCTGCGGGGACTCGTACTGCCCGTCGGGGGAATCAAGGAAAAAGTGCTGGCCGCCAAGCGCGCTGGCATCGGGCGCGTGCTTCTCCCCTACAAGAACGAAAAGGATGTCGACGAGATCAAAGCAGACACGCTGGAAGGACTCGAAATCAAATACGTCCGCCGCATGTACGACCTCCTCGAAACGTCACTGGAAGAAGAGCCCGTCCGGGACCCCGCCACGCTGTTTGCGGTCACGAATCCTCCCAACGGCTCGCATCCTACCCTTGCAGGCTGAGACACTTCCGATACAAGGAGGGCCATTCTCCCCCCTGCGCCCAGCAGGAAAATTGAGCCTTGAGCCGCGCGGTGCCGGTCAGGAGCTATCTTCCTCCCACTCCCGAAGCACTTTTGCGTCTTCTACCTTGGGATTAAGCCCGTCACGGAAGGCCTTTTCGGCCGCGACCACAACATCGACGGCTCGCCTGAGCGCCCGGCCAATGAGCCGACTTGCAAGGTTGGCCACCTCCGAAGCGACTCCGTCATTCCGCTCGGACATATCCTACTCGGCGGATTCCTCTTCTTTGGGCGCCGCCTCTTCCTCTTGCTTCTTCGTATCGCCGCCAAAAAAACACTCTATGTCACGCGCGACGGACTGCGTAACCTCTTCTACGCCAAGCGCAATGGTATCGAGTGTTTCCCGGGCCAGAAACGCGGCGCGGTCTTTCAAGTCAAGGTCCGCAAACGCCGCCCTGGCGCGCGTATAGGGATCCTGTTGTTCCGTCATTGCGTTTTTTCTTGTGCGTGTTGACGTTGTGCACGACTGCACGTGTTTGGACGCAAGGAGCACGAGCATGTTTCACACCAATGCCGTGACCCCTCCGGGCCACAGATACGCCACAGGCGTAGTAATCCGATCTACAGGCAGCTGGATTGATGTACAGGTCACAGGTCGCGTGGTGCGGACGCGTGTACGCGGCCGTTTTCGACTGCGCGGGTGGGCAGAAACCAATCCGGTCGCCGTGGGAGACCGGGTGACCGTACGTCTCAACGGCGACGACACCGGCCTCATCACCGACGTTGAGGATCGCCGCAACCAGCTCAGCCGCCGCGCTGCAGGGAAGCGCATCGGGCAAGAGCACGTTTTAGTCGCAAATGTCGATGGCGTCTGGATCGTGCAGTCCGTCAGGCTGCCCCGCCTGAATCTGGGCTTTATCGACCGTGTCCTTGTCGCCGCCGAAGTCCAGGACTTGGTGGTCGGCATCGTCATCAACAAAACGGATTTGGCGGACGACGCCGACACCGAGCGGCTCGCCTCGGTCGGAGGACTCTACCGGAGTCTCGGGTATACCGTTCATCTCACCAGTGCCCTCACCGGTGAGGGGGTTGACACGTTCCGCAGCGAACTCGTCGGTGCGACAAGCGTGCTTACAGGACCGTCGGGCGTCGGTAAGTCCAGGCTGCTTAATGCTGTCGAACCCGGCCTCGACCTGCGTGTCGGTGCAGTGAGCGACAAGACGCGAAAAGGCCGGCATACGACTACCCACGCATCACTGCGCGTCCTTTCTGAGGGCGGATTCGTGATCGATACTCCTGGCATTCGGGAGTTCGGCGTGCTACATCTTGAACCTTGGGAACTCTCGCATCACTTCCCGGAGTTTCGCACACTACTGCGCTCATGCCGGTTTCCTGCGTGCACACACGACCATGAACCGCAATGTGCCGTCAAGGAGGCCTATCTGGAAGGCAGTATCAGTGAAGATCGGTATTACAGCTACCTCAACATTCTGCACTCCATCAACTTGGGGGATGCGGACGTTGGCCGTTAGTTCGGCTTTGCTGCTGGTTTGGGTCGGCTGTGCCGCAGCCGCCCAGACACCAGGCACGCGGCTGACCGGAGATGTAGACCATCCGCTCTTCGGCCACGCCGTCGCGGTAGTTGAGGATCGCGTGGCGGTCGGCGCTCCGTCGGATGTGGAGGGAATTGGAGCCGTCTACCTCTTCGACCACGATCCGACCTCTGGTTGGTCGCTTGACACGCTGCTCGAGGGGAGTATCGCAGGCTCGGGCGGTACCTTCGGTCACTCGGTCGCACTGGATGGCTCCCGACTGATCGTCGGTGCACCCGGAAGCGAATCAGCCTTCGTATACGTCCGTGATCCCACGGAGGGATGGGAACTCGAGGAGCACTTGGAATCGACGGATACCGCACCCGACGACGGCTTCGGCACGGCCGTTACACTTGCCGGCAACTATCTTTTTGTTGGCGCAGCGTCCGGCGACGGTGCCGTTGAGGTGTATGTATTCGAATCACAGACCGGATGGAGCCACCTACAGACTCTCTCTGCCCCGGACGGAGGAGCCTTCGGCACGTCGATTAGTGCTTCGACCGAGCTCGCGGTCGTCGGCGCACCGTTAGCAGACGAAGCGCGTGGCACGGCCGCTGGTCTGGTCTACGTATTCGCTCGCGGTGGAGGTACGACGTGGACGCTCAAGGCTGTCCTGCAGGCGAGTAATGCAGAGCAAGATAACCACTTTGGTCATGCGGTCACCCTGGGTCTCGAGCCCCTTTCCGACGTACCGTTCGTCATGGCCGGTGCTCCTGGAGCCGGCTTGAACCGCGCAGGAAACGTATACACCTACGTGGAACTTGACGGCATGTGGACGGAAACCAACCGCCATTCGCCTCCCGAGGCCGAAACCGGTGACGGGTTCGGCGAATCATTGGCCGTTGACGGATCACTGGCTGTCGTCGGTGCGCCCGGATGGGACGACGGCGTTGGCACGGCGTGGGTCCTTGCGCGTGACTCCGAGGGTTCCTGGAATGCTGAGGCACGTCTACGTGCCGCGGACGAACAATATGGTGCCCGATTTGGCTTTTCTGCTGCCGTTGAGGGCAATCACCTGGCCGTCGGCGCACCATACGAGGATGCGTCGGAACCAGACCTTGGTGCCACGTACATGTACGACCGCTCTATCGTACTTCGTACCGCGCTACCCGCCTTGGTGCCGCAAAGGGTACACGCTACAACCTTTCCCAATCCGTTTCGAACGTCCGTCACATTCGTGATCACCGCACAGGCGTCCGGCGCGCCGCTCTACTTGTCGGTGTACGATGTCCAGGGACGCCGCGTAGCGACCCTATCCGACGGGGAGCCCCTTCGGGAGCACCACGTCATTGAGTGGTCAGCGCACAATCGTCTGTCTGGAGTGTACTTTTGGCTGCTGCGCGTAGGTACACTCCGGCGGTCCGGACACGTAACGCTCGTTCGTTAACGAGCGCGCTTTCGCCCCCGGCGGCGAGTTCTCTTCTTCTTTTTGGCACGCTCTTCGAGAAGTCCCAGTGCCTCTTCCAATGTGACTGCCTCCGGGACCTGGTCCTTCCGGAGCGTCGCATTGAGCTTACCATGCTTCACGTAGGGACCGTAGCGCCCCTTCCAGACTTCAATGGGCTGTCCTGTTTGTGGGTGCTGGCCGAGAACGAGGAGAGCCTTCGAGGCAGCCTCCTTCGCGGCCAGAAGCTCCAATGCGCGATCCAAACCCACGGAATAGACGTCGTCTTCCTTTTTGAGCGATGCAAATTTGTTTCCGTGCTGCACATAGGGACCGTACCGTCCGATGCTCGCTCTGACGTCGTGCCCGGTCTCCGGATGCGTGCCCACCAGGCGCGGCAGGCTGAGCAGCTTTACCGCCACGGCGAGTGTCACCGAATCCGGTGCTGTGCCCTTTGGAAGCGACATGCGGCGAGGCTTGAAATCTGATTCGTCATCTCCAAGCTGCACGTAAGGACCGTACGGTCCTTTTTTGAGCAGAATCGGACGGTCCAGGTCAGGATGGATTCCCAAGACGCTGCCAGCGGCCTTGCCGTCACGCAAGAGTTTCGCGAGCCTCTTTTCGGTTACGTCCGCGGGCAAGAGCTCAGCGGGCACTGACGCACGTTCGGTTTCGCCGTCTACTTCACCTTCCACGTACGGACCGAAGAGACCGACGCGAATGACGAAGGGGCCCCACTGCGGAAACGAGATCGTCGATACGTCCTTTGCGTCTACGTCAGATAACGCACGGTCTGTCCGCTTCTCGAGTCCATCCTCTCCCCGGAAAAAGTTCTTCAGAAACTGCTCTGCCTGCTGTCTGCCCGCCGCAATATCGTCCAGAACCTGCTCCATGCCCGCCGTAAAGCCCGTGTTCACCAGCGGCTCGAAGCAGTCTTCCAGAAGGCGATTAGTCGCAAACGCCGTGAAGGTAGGTACGAGTGCATTACCTGATTTGACTACCGATCCCTTGCTCTCGATCTTGCTCAGAATTGAGGCGTAGGTGCTGGGCCTACCGATTCCTTCCTGCTCCAACATTTTGATTAGCGAAGCCTCCGTGTAGCGCGCTGGCGGCTTGGTTTCGTGGCCTTGGGCGACGGCCTTCTCGAACGCCGGTACCTGCTCAACGTGCAAGTCGGGCAGCGGCTGATCTCGGTCCTCTATGGTCGCTTCTGGGTTGTCCGAACCCTCGACATACGCCCGGAAGAATCCCGGAAACTCTACCGTACGCCCGCTTGCCCGGAACATCGCCCGTTCGCCTCGATCGGTGTCTGCACGAATGGACGCGGTCACTAAGCGAAGCCTAGCGTCTGCCATTTGCGTGGCAACCGTTCGCTTCCATATCAGATCGTATAAACGTGCCTCTTGGCCCTCGACGTTCAGTTCGGAGACCGGTTTCATCTGATTGCCTGCGGGACGGATAGCCTCATGCGCTTCCTGGGCGTTGCG
>JAAXGO010000071.1:590-24520 GCA_012267425.1 Rhodothermales bacterium | reverse complement strand
GCTCCTAAGCTGTCGAACTTCAGTTGTAAAGGGAGTGACCGCATCGGAGGGAGAGGCGGCCGGGGGTAAAGAAGGTTCCGCCCTGCATCCAGCAAGAGTTAGCAGGATGAAGCCCCATGTGTAGCTTCGCCCTGGATCAGAGGTACGGCACCTGTTTCGCTGAGTCGTATTCAATCGTAGTCTGGTTTGTCTGATGCATAGCCAGGTAGCACCCGACAAGAGCTGCTGACTGGCGTGCTATGTCAGAGTCGTGGATTACACGTTAAAGCAACTTGGGCAATAGTCGTTCGACCCCGGTGTTTTACACACGCGTTTCGTCAAGTTACCATCGCCATCAAACTCACAGGTCACATCCCAGGTAGGTGGCGGCACGGCCGGAGCAGACTGGATCAGGGTATTGGTTTGCAGCAACAGTTAAGGCACCGAGCAGCAACATGGTTTTGACTGTCCTCATTGGGCTTCGCTTTGTTGGTGAGAATGAAAAATCGGGCAGGGAGATAGACGCTGGAGTGTGTAGGAATACAGTGAGTGTTTTGCAAACCCGCGTGCTTTTCACTCCTTTCCGCAGCGGGCACTCTTCGATCGTAGAGGGATCCGCAATTTGGCCTTTGAAACGGGTCCATACGAGACCCTCTTTTGCAGGAGTGCGAATTCGGTATGGCTCGCTACTGGACACGACTGCGTACCTTGTATCTGCAGCGCGGCACGTTCAGCGGCGTGCGTATCTTGGAGGAATAATCCGCCGACCTTGTTTGCATAACCGCCCCTGCATAGAATTGCCGACGGAAGACCGATCTATGGTGATTTATTCTGGC
Organism: Rhodothermales bacterium; assembly: GCA_012267425.1. Classification (GTDB taxonomy): domain Bacteria; phylum Bacteroidota; class Rhodothermia; order Rhodothermales; family Bin80; genus Plut-88865. Next base: position 23,705 of record JAAXGO010000071.1, on the reverse strand, counting down.
TCAACGCAGCGTAGTCATATAAGATCATTGACGGCACGTAGTACATGGCGTGTGCGGGCGGGCAGTACACGGTCTTCGTTCCCACACACGATCTCGTCGTGGCGTGCCTCGGCCACTCCAGCCGCGAAGACCCAGGCAACGAAAACCCAAGTGTGCCATGACACTGTTGGAGGACGCCACCCCGAAATATGCCGAGTACGGCTGCCGTGAGTGCACTACAGACCCTTACACTGGGCGTTGACATCGGTACCTCGGCTGTTCGCGTGATGGCGGTGACCGCCGAGGGCCACGTTGCGGCAGCAGCGTCCATGCCTCTCGCCTCCTCGGTCCACACGGGCGGCCATCACGAACAGGAGCCTGCCATCTGGTGGGACGCCGTTTGCTTCACGCTGCAGTACGTCGCAAAGCAGCTCGGTCGCTTAAGCGATGCAGTGCACGGAATAAGTGTGTGCGGAACGTCCGGAACGCTCGTCTGTGCAGCAAGTGACGGGACACCGCTACGACCGGCTATCATGTATGATGACGGACGCGCTTCGCGTGAGGGGGCGGAGCTCAACGATCTTGCTGACAGCACGCAGTTCGGCGCGTCCTTCTCTCTTGCCAAGGCCCTTTGGGTCCTAAGGCATGAACCCGACATCTTCGACCAAACGGAGTACCTCCTCCATCCGGCAGACTGGGTGATAGGACGCTTGACAGGTTACTACGGCATCTCCGACTGGGGCAATTCGCTCAAGATGGGCTACGATGTCGAATCCATCTGTTGGCCTGCCTGGCTTGATCGACTGCCTGCTATCCGCAGTCGTCTTCCCTTTGTTGTCGCCCCGGGAACCATCATCGGTGTGGTCGATGGAGTGAGCGGCTTCCCGGCGAGACTTCCCGTCGTCGCCGGAACGACCGATGGCGTGGCAAGCTGCATCGCTTCCGGGTTGAGCAAGCCCGGCGACTTCAATGTGACGCTGGGCACGACGCTCGTTTTCAAGGCAATGAGCTCGGTACCTCTGTACGATCTCTTTGGGCGCATCTATTCGCACAGACTACCCGGCAACTTGTGGCTTCCCGGTGCCGCCAGTAACACCGGATGTGCATGGATCGCCGACGCGTTTCCTTCGGCCGATCTGCCAGCCATGGACAAAGCCGCAGAAGCAGTTCTGCCGACGTCGCATATCGCGTACCCGCTCGTGGTGGACGGCGAGCGATTCCCGTTCCGCTGCCCGGAGGCACGGGGATTCGTCGAACCGGCGGCAGAGGGGCTTGAACTGTACGCCGCGAATCTGCAGGGCACCGCCTGCCTCGAACGACTTGGATACGACGTTTTGGATAGCTTTGCAGGCTGTCACGGTGGCTCTGTCTTCAGCGCGGGGGGAGGAAGCCAAAGCGATGTGTGGATGCAGCTACGCGCCGACGTCTCCGGGCGTATCATCCACCGCCCCGCGTGTACGGAGGCCGCTTTCGGAGCTGCCACTTTGGCTGCTGCAGGTACGATTGCCGATTCGCCTCAGGATGCATTCAAATCAATGGCGCGTATAGACCGCACATTCACGCCAGAAAGGCAGCGTGCGTACGAAGAGCCATTTGCGCGCTTTTGTTCTGCGCTCGAGTTAAGAGGCTTTTTTAGGCCTCGGCCTCGCCAAGCACCTTGAGAATGATGTCGACCGCGGTTTCGAGGACGTCGAAGTCGATGTTGAGTGGCGGAGCAAGCCGCACGAGGGAGTCGGAGTGAAGGGTCCAACTCAAAAGCAATCCAGCCCGGAGGCACCGGCGAACCACTCTTTCGGTCGTTGCCTTATCGGCGAGTTCCATACCCAACAGGGCACCCTTCCCTCGCACCTCCCGGATAAGGGCGTGCCGTAGTCGGCGGCGAATATGGGCTTCGATTGATCGGGCCCTGGCCGGAAGGTTTTCTTCCAGGATCACCTCCAGAGTCGCCCGCGCCGCCGCACAGGATACTGGATGGCCACCGAACGTCGTCACGTGGCTAAGCGGCGGATCGCGACGAAAGGCTCCGAAGATCTCGCTGCTTGCCACGAAGGCGCCCAGCGGCATCCCGCCCCCCATTGCCTTCGCCACAGTGAGGATGTCCGGCACGACACCGAAGCCCTCGAATGCAAACAGAGTCCCCGAACGACCGAAACCAGTCTGAATCTCGTCGAAGATGAGGAGGGCTCCCGTTTCGGTACACCGTGCACGCAGCGCCTGCATCCATTCAGCACGCGGAACCCGGATGCCGCCTTCCCCCTGTATCGGCTCTGCGATCACGCAGGCCGTTTCCCGGTCGATGGATTCAAGCGCTTCCGTCTCACCAAACGGCAGGAATGTAACGTCGGGAAGCAGCGGCATAAACGGTTCACGATAGATGGCCCTCCCCGTTACAGACAGAGATCCATGCGTATCGCCGTGGTAGGAGCGCTCGAAGGCTACGAGTTTAGTGCGTCCGGTTGCTTTCTTGGCAAGTTTCAGCGCTCCTTCGTTGGCCTCAGTGCCCGTCATCGTGAAGTAGACGGTCTCAAGCGAGTCCGGCAGACGAGAACACAAAAGCGTGGCGTACTCCACTTGCGCACGCTGGATGAATTCGCCATAGACCATGACATGGAGGTGTCGATCAAGCTGCCGCTCTACTTCGGAGAGAACCCGAGGATGCCGGTGACCGATCGAAGAGACAGCAATACCGCTGATAAAATCGATCAGGCGGTGGCCGTTATCGAGCTCGATGTACGGTCCGTACGCACGCTCAACAGCAAGACCCAGCGGACTGTCGCTGGTCCAGGCAACGTGACGGGCAAAGCGTTCGCGGAGGAAGCCCATATAGATCACAACACGGCAATCCGCTTCAACCTACGAAGCGACGGCGGAAGGATCAGGTGATACGTGATGTGGCCGGATGCCACGCCCGACGACGCTTAGACTCGTATCTTGCCAAACGAATCCGACGATGCAGGCATGAATTTAGATGGTAGGGTCATCGTAGTAACGGGCGCGAGCACAGGGATCGGCCTTGCAGTTGCACGCGCGCTCATAGCGAAAGGCAGCATTGTATATGGCATTGCACGTCGCCGCGCGGTACTCGACCGCGTGCATGCAGAGCTCGGTAAGCAATTTCGGGCGATTCCTTGCGACGTGCGGCACGAAGACGCGGTGCGGGATGCCTTTGCGTACGTATTGGGCGACGCCGAACGGCTGGACGTTCTCGTCAATAACGCGGGGCTCGGACGCTTCGGCCCGGTAGCCGACATGCCGGCTGATCGGTGGCATCAACAGATGGATACGAATCTGACCGGCGTCTTTTTCTGCACGCGCGAGGTGATCCCTGCTATGCGGACGCAAAATCGGTTGGCCGGCTTCGGTGGACATATTGTCAACATCGCCTCCATCGCTGGCATCATCGGCAACGCCAATCTGAGTGCATACAACGCCACCAAGTTCGGTCTTCGCGGATTCAGCGAAGCGCTCATGAAAGAGCTCCGAACAGACGGTATCAAGGTCACTAGCATCTGTCCGGGATCGGTCGGCACGGACTTCCAAGTGAAGTCCGGCTCGCGCGGAAGTCCCAATCCGATGCATCCTGACGACATCGCGGCTACGGTGGTTCATGTCCTCGAAAGCCCGACCAATTATCTGATTTCGGAAGTGGTCATGCGCCCCCTTCGGCCCCGGGGCTAGGCATCTGTCATCATTAGCGGCAACAAAACATGGAACGGCGCGACTTCATGAAAAAAACGGCGCTGGCAACCTCCGCCAGCGTCGTACTCGCTGGGTGTGCATCCGATGCGTCCGACAGCGGCCCTCCCACCGTCCAGACCGGTGGCCCCCGTCTCCGGTGGCGGCTGGCGTCGAGTTTTTCCCGTTCGCTTGACACGATTTTCAAGGCGGCGGAGGTCCTCGCGGACCGAGTAAGGCAACTCACCGGAGAGCGTTTCGATATCCGTGTATACCCGGCAGGCGAGCTCGTACCGGCATTCGAGGTCCTTGAATCGGTCCAGAAAGCAACTGTGCAGATGGGCCATTCAGCGAGTTACTACTATATCGGCAAGAACCCCGCACTCGCGTTCGATTGCACCGTGCCGTTCGGTTTGACTGCGCGGCAGTTCAACGCGTGGGCCTACCATGGCTCGGGACAAGACCTCACACAGCGCATGTTCGCCGACTTCAACATCATGAACTTCCCGGGCGGCAACACCGGCATACAGATGGGCGGCTGGTTCAACCGCGAAATCCACTCCGTCGCCGATTTGCGTGGCCTCAAGATGCGCATTCCCGGTATCGGCGGACGCGTAATGGATCGTTTGGGTGTGACGGTGCAGCAGATTCCGAGTGGAGAAATCTATCCCGCGCTCGAACGGGGAGTAATCGACGCCGCGGAATGGGTCGGTCCATACGACGACGAGAAACTCGGATTCGCGCGTGTTGCCCGCCACTACTATTACCCCGGCTGGTGGGAGCCGGGCCCGAACCTATCATTCTACGTCTCCCAGGCGGCCTGGGACCGCCTGCCCGCAGACTATCAGCACGCACTCGAAGGAGCCACCATGGAAGCCAACATGTACATGCTCTCCAGGTATGACGCTCTGAATCCCGCGGCCTTCAAGCGACTCCTCGACGGCGGAACCGAGATCCATCCCTTTCCCGAAGACGTCATGCAGGCGGCCGCCGAGTCATCGAGGGAGCTCTTAGCCGAGGGTACTTCAGATCCGGCGTATGCCCAGATCTACGATAACTATACAGAGTGGCAGACCGACGCCGACTGGTGGTTCGCCACCGCCGAACACGCCTATTCGGATTTTAGACACCGGGTGCCCGACCGGCGCTGAATCCCCGATTCCCACCCAACTGCTAAGGTCTGCTCCTACAGCGCCCAGAGCACGATACCAGGAAACAGAATCAGAAGGAGCAGTCCGACAAGCTGTATTCCTATGAACGGCACGGCACCGCGATAGATCTCGGTCGTCAACATCTCGGGAGGCGCAACGCCACGCAGGTAGAACAAGGCGAATCCGAACGGTGGCGTAAGAAACGACGTCTGAAGGTTCATACCTACCATGACGCCGAACCACACAAGTGCCATTGCGGCGGGTACACCCAACATCGGCTCTAAGAGCTGCGCCGCGGGTGTGACGAGGAGAGGTATGATGATGAAGGCGATTTCGAAGAAGTCGATGAAAAATCCCAACAGGAAAATCGCCAAGTTCGCCACGATCAGGAATCCAATGACGCCGCCTGGAAGATTGGTAAGCAAGTCCTCTATCCAGATCCCGCCGTCAAGCCCGCGAAAAATGAGTGCAAAGGCCGTCGAACCGATAAGCAGCATCATGACCATCGCCGTGAGCTTCGTGGTCTCTTCCATCGTCTCGCGGAGTGTTTTCTTCGTCAAGCGCCCGTTGACGGCCGCCAGTATGACGGCTCCCACCGCACCGAGGGCGCCTGACTCCGTTGGTGTCGCTACGCCCGCGAAAATGCTCCCCAATACGACCACAATCAGAAGAAACGGCGGAAGCATCACGAATACGATCCGGCGCGCAAGCTCACGCGTCGACGTGTTCCGCACGGCCTGCGGCAGTGCGGGTGCGGCTAATGGCCTGAAAAAGGCGACGGCGGCGGCATATACCGCGTAGAGACCCGCCAGAATGAGGCCGGGAACAAGGGCGCCGAAGAACAAATCGCCCACCGACACTCCGAGCTGGTCGGCCAATACAACCAGCACGACGCTGGGTGGAATGATCTGACCGAGCGTGCCGGATGCCGTGATCACACCCGCCGCCAAATCTTTCGAGTACCCGTACTGCATCATGACGGGCAGCGAGATCATGCCCATCGCTACCACCGACGCGCCAACCACGCCCGTCGCTGCCGCCAAAAGTGCGCCCACGAACACAACAGCCAATGCCAGTCCACCGCGGACTGGCCCGAAAAGGAGACCAATCGTCTTAAGCAGATCTTCCGCGAGACGACTCTTTTCGAGCATCGTGCCCATGAATATGAAAAAGGGCACGGCGAGCAGCACGTAGTTCGACATGATGCCGAAGAGACGGTCGGGAAGCGCCAACATCAGATTCCAGTCGAAGTAGCCCGCACCAACGCCGATGAAAGCGAAAAGAAGCGACGTTCCACCCAGGGCGAATGCCACCGGGTAACCAGAAAAGATGAACAGAAGCGCTGCAGCGAACATCAGCGGCGCCAGCCATTCATATCCCATAAGCCGGCCCTCTCACCGTCAAGAATTCACTCTGAAGCGGCACCGTCCGTCGAAATGCCCCTGAGCACGGCCACTTCCCGCAGCAAGATGGCCAGGCCCTGCAGCATAAGCAGCAGAAAAGCCAACGGAATGATGGTCAAAAGCGGATAGCGTGGAAGACCACCCGGATCGGGAGACCCTTCAAGACGAGCCCATGAATCAACGACCACGGGCCAAGAGGTCCACACGATCAGCGCGCAGAACGGAAGCAGAAAAAGAGCCGTGCCCCATATGTTGATCCACGCCTTTTTGCGACGCGACAGCCGGGCGTAGATGACGTCAACGCGTACGTGCACGTCGTGTCGGAACGTCCAGGCGGCTCCCAACAGAAAAACCAGACTGAACAAATACCACTGCAGTTCGATGAAGACGTTCGAATTCACGGCCAGTGCCGTTTCACCGACAAAGCGGAGCAGAGGATCGAGCAGCCCGTCTGCCCCAGGGTCAATGCGTGCAAGATTGGAAAGCCACCGTACGATTGCGTTGAACGATCCCGCTGCGACCATTATCACGGTCAGATAGCACGTAAGGTGGCCGACCCTTTCGTTGGCTCCGTCGATGCCGTTCGCGATGGAAGTGATGTGCTTCACTGCATTCGTGGCGGAAAAATTCGCTCTTTAGGAATCACCACCCGGCTCCACATATCGCCGCACACGCCGCTCTATCCCTTCTTCTTCGTCACGCTCGGCCCGGCGCGCCATTCGTTCGCGGATAATCGCCTCATAGCCGATTTCTCCGGGTGAGTAGAAATACGTGCCCTCCATACCGGGCGGAAGGTAGCGCTCCGCCACGTAGTGGTCGCGGAAGGCATGGGGATACCTGTAGCCTTTGCCGTGCCCCAGAGATTCTGAGTCCCGGCTTGCATCTTTCAGTGGCAACGGCACGTCGGCGGTTTCCTCACGCTCGACATGGCGCTTCGCGTCAAAATAGGCCATGGTGGAGTTACTCTTCGGGGCCGTGGCCAGATACAGGCAGCACTCTGAGAGCAAGAACTGACCTTCAGGCATGCCGACGTATTCAAACGCAGTCGCCGCGCCAGAAGCTACAAGGAGGGCTCGGGGATCTGCTAAGCCAACGTCTTCGGCGGCGAAGATAAGCATCCGGCGGAGGATAAAGCGTGGATCTTCGCCGGCATACACCATGCGTGAGAGCCAGTACAGCGCAGCGTCAGGATCGCTTCCACGCATGCTCTTGATAAACGCGCTGATGGTATCGAAGTGAGCATCTCCTTCCCGGTCGTAGAGCACCGCACGGCGCTGGATGCTGTCTTCAGCAGTCGCAAGGTCAATATGAATTGTTCTGTCTTTACCGAGCCTGGTGGTTTCGACGGCGAGCTCCAGGGCGTTTAGCACAGAGCGTGCATCCCCGTTGGCAGTCGATACGAGATGAGCGAGAGCGTCCGCGTCCAAACGGACGTTCTTATTGACGTAGCCGCGTTCGTCATTCAGCGTGCGGTGTATAATGTCACGCAGTGCCGCCTCGTCAAGCGATTTAAACTCGAAGACGCGTGAGCGGCTCACAAGTGGCTTGATAACCTCGAAATACGGATTCTCGGTCGTAGCACCTATGAGTACGACGGTGCCGTTTTCCACATGGGGAAGCAGTGCGTCCTGCTGCGCCTTGTTGAAGCGGTGCACTTCGTCGACGAAGAGGATTGTACGCATGTGGTACAGGGCCAGACGATTCGCCGCTGCCTCGATAGCCGCCCGGATGTCCTTGACGCCAGACAGCACGGCATTGAGTGCACTGAAGTACGACTCCGTGTTTCCTGCAATGATGCGTGCGAGTGTCGTCTTGCCCGTTCCGGGCGGGCCATAGAAAATGACCGACCCAACGCGATCCGCTTCAATGGCGCGTCTGAGCAGTTTGCCTTCGCCCAAAATGTGCTCCTGCCCGACGAAATCGTCCAGAGTGCGTGGTCGCATCCGGTCCGCTAGCGGTGCCTGCTCTGCGCGAAAGGCTGCCGCCGCGTCGTCGAACAGAACAGTCATTGAGAAGTCGGTCTGTCGCTGTTACCCGAATAGACTCGGCCCGGGCCGGTAGCATTCAAGCTGCCTGGACGCTTCCTTCTCTATGCGACGGCGCAGCGTCACAGGTCGGAGCACTTCCACGTGCGAGCCCCAACTCAAAAGCCATGGCAGCATCTCGGTCTCCCGGTAGACCTGGAGCGTTGCGTACAGCTCAGCACCGTCTGCCTCCATTTCTTCAAGGAAGGCAGGAGGAGCTTTGCGAACCCACACCGCAGCGCGCGGATCGAAGCGCACACGCACAGGAATGGTTTCCGGCTTCGATGCGGTTCCTTGTGCGTATGCAAGGGGACGCTTGAAGGTAGCACGCATGAGGCGAACGGTCCGAATGGTGTCTATTGAGAAATGCCGCACCTCACAGAGCTCGCGATCGAATCCGAGAAAATGCCGCGTACCCCGAATGTCGACGAAACCGTATGGGTTCACTGTATGCTCTCCCGTTTGCGACTTGATATGAACCGCGCGGTTTGCATCGACCGCGCGGCCAAGGAGTGCAAGGACCTCGACGTATACGGGATCATCCATAGCGTTCGCCGCCGCAAGTCGCATATATGCCCTAACATTGGCTACGTCAGACCGCTTCTTTTCCGGTAGAGCGGTGTGCAATTTTTCTCTTAAAGCGTACGCCGCTGCCTGGTACGCAAGGCCAGGGGCGTCGGTAGCCGTGCTAGCCAAGACCAGAACGGCTTCGTCGTGTGTAAGCCTGACAGGCTCCAGAAACCAGTCTTCGGGGAGTGTAAAGCCCCTCCCGCGGACACCGATTACCGGAACACCCGCCGCGCCGAGAACATCCATGTCGCGATACACCGTGTGGGCGCACACTCCAAGCTGCTCGGCGAGGTCGGCCGCGCGACTCCACTTTGCCTTCTCCAGTGCGTGGACTATTGCCAGTCGCCTGTCGGTGGGTTTCATGAAACGCGGGGTATCGAGCGGACAAATAGACCGCTCAGCTAACAATCAACTGAGAAAATAATTCGCTTATACCGCTGGCGAAAAGTTTCGCTCCGCCTTGGGAAGGATGGCGGACGTAGGTCGCCTCAACGCCGATGTCAAGAAGGGCACGCTCCGCCTTGCGACCGACGGCGACAATATACTTCGGCTCAAGCTCACTGAGCAACGTATGCAGGACGCAGCGCGATGCGGACACCTCGAGCGCCGAGGGCGTGCGGATCGACATCGGCCTGCCAGCGTAGTGGGGATGGTACAAGACAGCATTCCACGTAAAGAAGCGTGGCCAGTGCTGGCCCATCACACGCCAGTAGATGCCGGCGCTGTATTCGGAGTGCGGCACGTCCGCGAGACTCGTGCGCATACCCTCAAGGGGGAAATCAGGATCTTCCAGCTGCGCTTCGCTGACCAGCGGGACACCTGAGAACCTATGACCCCACGGCCCTGGAGCTTCAGCCAACATGAAAACAGGCGGCGGCTTTTCGTAGGTAGCCATGTATGCGCGCAGGTTGTTGCGTCGGAGTTCAGCCGCGTCTGGTCGGTCACAGTCGGGATTCACGTCACGATACAGATTGAACAAAACATCTGACGACGGCGTTGGGAAGATCTTTTTTTGCAGAATCAGCCAGGTATTCGTGAATATCATGGCCAGTACGACCGTTTTGGACTGATAAGGTAAGCAAGGAGAGACCGTGACTGCATCTCCGTGGGTCATCCTCAAGTTCGGTGGTACGAGCGTATCGACGCTACAATGTTGGCAGACGATCGCCGACATCACGAAGCAGCGTCTCGAGGCAGGATATCGTCCATTTTTGGTGTGCTCTGCCATAGAAAAGGTGTCTAGGAGCCTTGACGCGCTGCTTCGCGCGGCGAAACGCGGCGAAGGGTCGGCGCCCTTCAAGGCGATCCGGACCCGTCATCTGGCGCTGGCGGCCGCTCTTGACATCGACGGTGCGCAGATTCTGATGGATGATTTTACTGACCTCGAACAAATCGTGCTGGGAATTTCGCTTACGCACGACGTAAGTCCCGCCCTTAAGGCACGCGTTCTGGCCAAGGGCGAACTGATGCTGACAAAGCTGGGGGCGGCCTATCTCCATGAGCAGGGTCTCAATGTCGCTTGGCGTGATGCGCGTAAGATTCTGCGTGCCGTGGAAGAACCCCGCATGGTTCCGCACAAACGATACCTATCAGCCCGTTGTCATTTCGAACGCGATGCGGAGCTGCAGGCCGAGCTGAATGGCAGCAGCGCGAACGTCGTCCTGACACAGGGATTCATTGCCGGAGGCAGAGTAGATCGGACCGTCGTCATCGGCTGGGGCGGTTCGGATACCTCCGCGGCCTACTTCGCATCCAAGCTCGAGGCAAAGCGGCTGGAAATTTGGTCCGATGTTCCGGGCCTGTTTGCTGCCGATCCGAACCGCATCCCTTCGGCGAGGCTACTCAAGAGGCTTGACTACGACGAAGCGCAGGAGCTTGCCAGTACGGGCGCCGAGGTGCTCCATCCTCGTTGTATCGATCCGCTCCGTAGCCGTGGCATTCCGCTGGTTATCAGATGCACGGCCGCCCCGCAAATTCCGGGAACGGTAATCGCCGCAGATGTTCCCAATGCGGGAGCCAAGGTAAAGGCGATTTCCGCACGTACGGGGGTTATGCTGATTTCGATGGAAACGCCGCGCATGTGGCAGCAGATTGGCTTTCTGGCTCGAGCCTTCGCCGTCTTCGAGCGCCATGCCATATCCGTGGACTTGGTGGCCACTTCCGGTACTAACGTCACCGTGTCGCTGGATCCGATTAACGGAGCGGACCATTCGCCGTCCGTTATCGAGGCGCTGTTGGCCGACCTCAACCTTTTCTGCGCGGCGCGCCAAATAGGACCATGCGCCGCCGTAAGTCTGGTGGGGCGTCGCCTGCGGCGTGTGCTGCACGAACTCGGCCCCGCACTTGAAACGCTTGACCAAGAGCGTATCTATCTCGTTACACAGGCAGCTAGCGACCTCAATCTTACGTTTGTGGTCGAAGAAGATCAGGCTGCGCGTCTGGTTGACAAGCTGTACGCGCAACTTTTCGGGCGTCTTGGCACCGACCATCAGTTCGGACCCACCTACCGGGAGATGTATACAGCCGCAAAACCGGCACGCGCTACTTCCTGGTGGCGAAAGCGACGGGACGATCTTCTTGCACTGGCAGAAGTCTCGACTCCCCAGTACATCTACGACGAGGATACGCTGCACGAGCAGGTCACAAGGGCGAAGTCAATTGACCCCGTGGAGCGCTACTTCTATGCCATAAAGGCATGCGGTCACCCAGATGTGATGCGACTTATGCACGACGACGGTTTGGGCTTCGAGTGTGTGTCGCCTGGAGAGCTCGAGCATGTCCACGGTCTTTTTCCCGGGATTGACCCCAGTCGCATCCTGTTCACCCCCAACTTTGCACCACGCGAGGAATACGAGACCGGCTTCCAACGTGCCGGGTATGTTACCCTTGACAGCATCCGCCCGCTTGAACTCTGGCCGGAGCTGTTTACCGGGCGGGACATCCTTGTCCGCGTCGATCCTGGACGCGGTCACGGGCATCATAAGTACGTACGCACGGCGGGCGCACAGTCAAAATTCGGCGTGGCACCGGAGGAGCTTCAATGGCTTCGCCACTGCGCGCTCGCTGCCGAAGCACGAGTCATCGGACTGCATGCACACGCCGGAAGCGGCATAATGACGACCGAGACATGGTCGGAAACCGCCCTGTTTCTTGCGTCCCTGGCCGACGAATTCCCAGATACCCGGATCCTCAACGTCGGAGGCGGTTTGGGCGTGCCCGAGCGCCCGGGCGCCATGCCGCTTGATGAGGTAGAGCTTGGACAAAGCCTTGCACGCTTTCAAGCAGCCTACCCGGAATTCTCACTGTGGATGGAGCCAGGCCGCTATCTGGTCTCGGAGGCCGGCGTCCTTCTGTCACGCGTCACGCAGGTTAAGCGTAAAGGGCGGCAGTGGTTCGTGGGAATCGATGCGGGAATGAACACGCTTGTTCGGCCCGCCCTCTACGGCAGTTACCACCGCATCGTAAATCTTTCGAATCTTGACGCACCTAGCGCAATTACGGCAGACATCGTGGGGCCCATCTGCGAAACGGGCGACGTATTGGGCCGTGGTCGCCGACTTCCGGAAACGAAAGAAGGCGACATCCTACTCATTGCCACCGCCGGGGCATACGGACACGTCATGAGCACACGGTATAACATGCGGGAGCCGGCGCAGGAGACGCTGCTCGAGAGCGCATGCCGAGCCGTAACCCTACGGGACTGACAACGCCTACACGGCTTTCGACGGTAGCTTGTTGCCGCAGCGCTTGCAGTACTCGGCCTTTTCCTCATGCTTCTGCTCTTTGCAACGGCCACACCTGCGCCCATGCTGCATCTCCTGCGCCCTGGCAAATTCCGTCAGGACCAAGCCCGCCGCGACGGCGATGATGGCATAGCCAACGATCATGATCACAGCCGCCAGCCCCTGTCCGAGAGCCGTCTGCGGAGAGATGTCACCGTACCCTACCGTAGTGAGCGTCACGATTGCCCAGTACACGCTGCGCGGAATGCTGTCGAATCCGTTTTCATGACCTTCAATCAGGTACATGAGCGAGCCAAAAATCGTCACCAGCACTAGAACACCAGAGAGGAAGATGGTCATCCGGCCTCCTGCCTTCTTTAGCGCTTTAGCAAAGAGAGGCGCATCCTCCACGAAGTGGGCGAGCTTGAACACTCGGAATACGCGCAGTATGCGGAGTAGACGAACAACTACCAGCGTCTGCGAACCGGGCAGAAGCCACATGAAGTAGGTGGGCAGAACGGCTATCAGATCGATAATGCCAAAGAAACTGAGTGCGTACCGCAGTGGCCGTCCGTGGCACCAAAGACGCAGCGCGTACTCCACGGTGAAAATGGCTGTGAAGAACCACTCCAGACGAAACAGGAAGACTTCATACCGAGCGTTGATTCCGCCGACACTCTCCAGCATAACGGCTAAAACACTCGCGACTATCACGACGCTCAACCCCATGTCGAAGGCTCGGTCCACCCGGTCCGTGTCGGTAAAAATGAGCTTGTAAACCTTGGACCGCAGGTCCATCCGCATGTGCGGATCACCGGATTCTACCCCTTCCATTTCTCCCATTGAATGTGCCTCCAACCGCAATCACGAAGGGCCAACGCGGTGAAGGTGAAAATAGTGGAAGGCGGCCACCATGATACCGTTGTCAATGGTACCGTCGGCAATCAGCCCAGGAATGTCGTGCTCGTTGATAAGAATGACCTCGATGTCCTCCCCCTGGTCCAGGGACTGGCTCATCTCTCGCTGCACTCCCGTCGCAAGAAAGATGTGGCAGCGGTTATTCTGAATAGCGGGGTTGGGATTCATCGTGCCTATCCGTACGATGTCTTCGCCGGCATAGCCGGTTTCTTCGAACAGTTCGCGGCGGGCTGCTTCCTCCGGGGTTTCTCGCGGATCTACGATGCCTCCAGGCACCTCGATCGCTACCGACCGAACGCCGTGGCGGAACTGTCGTACACAAACCACGCGGCCCTCCGCAGTGACTGGGACCACGTTGACCCAGTCTCTCGACTCCATGACGTACAGCCTGTGTGGTTTACCTGTTCGCGGCGACAGACTGTAGTCCTCCCGTACGCGGAATATACCGTGGTCGGCAAGCAGCCTCGTCCCGAGGAGTTCCCACGGACGGATCATAAGCCATGCTCTTCGACAGATGGCACGCAGAGCTGTAGGGCTCCCGTCTCGATCAGTTCGGCCAGTAAAGTGACAAAGGCCGGATCGTCCATATGCTGCTCGAGTGCGGCGCCGCTCAAATCAGTGGTCCCGGAAAGAAGTGGTGCAGCAAAGGCCAATTCGTCGCTCAGTGGATACTCCACACCGCATGCATACAAACTTACGCCCGAATCATGCTCAATATATGCCAAATACGCAGGTGCTCTGCGGCGCAGCAGGCCGCCCTGTCCCAGGACCTCCATGATGTCCCGCGTTGAAGGCGGATCCTCGGACGAAGCGGGCATGCCTCGATTCGGTTCGGTTGCGAAGCTGCCAAACCACTGCCGGATGGACACTCGGTCTTCGACCGCGCTGCGAAGGACGTCTTGTACATACCGCAACACACCCGGCCCTATTTTGCCGGGGTTCAAAGCAGTCTGTCGACCTCTGTCAGTGTACGCGAGATCCGGGTCCACGGCCGAGGTGGCATGTTCCAAGAAGCCCTCCACGATTTCGCGATTGCCGGGAGCGCGGAATCCGACTGAAATTGTCATACAGTCGCTGAGGGCCGTACCGCAGTGCGGAATACGGGGTGGAAGATAGAGAAGATCGCCCGGCGATACGATCCATTCCTCGTCCGGCTCGAAGTGCTCAAGGAGCTCGATATCGAGATCTTTTACGAACGGCTCATCGGGCGGAGCCGGCATACGCTTGATCTGCCATCGGCGCCGCCCGAGACCCTGGATCAGAAAAACGTCGTATTGGTCAATGTGCGCACCCACCCTACCGTGCATGGGTGCGTAGCTGATCTGGACATCGTCAATCCGCCAGTTGGGCAGGAACCGAAACGGTCTGAGAAGATCCGCCGCCGCCGGTACATGCCGGTCCGTCTCCTGCACGAGAAGCGTCCAGTGCGAGGGTGGAAGCCCGGCAAAGTCGTCCTCTTCGAAAGGGCCGAAACGCACCTCCCACGGATATTCGCCGCCTTTCTCGATAATGAGACGGGACGTCACCCCGTAGTCGCAGGCTAGACCGGCCAGTTCTTCGGGAGACAGTGGGGATGTGAGATTGTCAAAGGCCCGCCGCACGAGCAGCGGCTTTTTCTGCCAGTATTCCTGCAGAAACTCTTCTGGAGAGAGATCGCCGAATGGTGACGTCATCGCAGCCACCCCACGATCCACTGCACTCCCTCGAAAATTGGCCAGACCAAAAGCAGGGCCATCACGACTGCCATGATTGTCCTCGACCGCTTCTGAGTCGGGTACTCATATCCGCAATACGGACACTCGGTCTCAGCGGCTCCGACTCGAAGAGCGCACGACGGGCATTCTCTCATGAATCGCGATCGTTAAAGCGACGGTCCAAGATAATAATCCTTACCGCTGCTTCGGCGGAAGTCTGCCCGCAGCCGAACCGTAGCACCGAAGTGGAAACCGATTCCCCTGCGGTGCTTTGATTAGTGCTATTTCGTAATTCTCGTTTATCCACGTGGCTATCGAACCAAGCAACAGTGCCGGCGAAGCACCACCAGTCAATATTACCATCATCGACGTGATGGTTGCCGGGCCGGAGCATGACCAGCATGCGGAGGCCATCTGTGAGCTCATCGAGGTAGCTGCCAACGCGCGCGGCACCGGCATCGCAACACGCGATCCGGCGTACATTCGTCTCAAGATAAAAGAGGGCAAAGCAGTCATCGCTCTTGCGAATGACATCGTGGCCGGGTTTTGCTACATCGAGACGTGGAGCCATAAGAAGTATGCTGCCAATTCCGGACTCATCGTCGCACCCAGATTTCGCAGGATGGGTCTGGCCAAACGAATCAAGCAGAAGGCCTTCGAGCTGTCGCGCAAGAAATATCCAAACGCCAGGCTGTTTGGTATTACGACAAGTATGGCTGTGATGAAAATCAATACCCAGCTGGGATATAAGCCAGTCACGTTCTCCGAACTCACCCAGGACGACCAGTTTTGGGAAGGATGCAGCAGCTGCCCGAATTTTGACGTACTCACACGCATGAAGCGTCAAATGTGTCTATGCACCGGAATGCTCTATACCCCTGAAATCCTGACAGACCCGTCCGAGTGACCCCGGGCAATCGGACGCGGGGGGCTTGAGCCTGATTGTACATTCCGGGGGCGGGGCTCCGCTTCCTCTTTTGCATGCCGGTGTCGCTGTGATCGTTCAAGTCATACTACCGCTGCCGCTCGACACTCTGTTTTCCTACGGAGTTCCGGAAGATCTTGAGCAAAAGGCACACGTCGGCTGCCGTGTCCTCGTGGAATTTGGAAGCCGGCGGCTCACCGGCGTCATCGCAGAAAAGTGGGCGGAGGCATCCCTTCCACGCGAAACGTCGCGGCTTAAGCCCATTCTGGACGTCCTCGGAGAAAGGCCTGCCTTTACCGACGAACTTCTCCGCCTCACCAGGTGGATCGCTGATTACTACGTATGCGGATGGGGAGAGGCAATACGTTGTGCGCTACCGCCGGGCATTGACGGCCTCCAGAAGACCTACATCCGTCCGACGGAAAAAGAGCCCAGCGCCTGGGCGGACCACGCAAACGTGGGGGCACTTTTCCGGTACCTCTCGGCCCACGCCACAGCAACGACCGGCGGATTGAGGCAGGCAGGTATCGACGTGCCTCCGTCCCTTCTGCGCCGGCTGGAGCATGAAGGGCTTCTCACGCTCGAAACTATTTTCGAGAATCCCGAGGTCAAAGTCCGTTACCAACGGTACGTGCGCTTCGCGCCAGCGTTTCGTGACGCGGGTGCGGCGAAGGACGTTGTGAAGCAGCTCCGTGGGGAAAAGCAGAGAGAAGTCGTGCGCGCATTGGCCGACGAGAACCGCACCGGCTGCGACGAGCCCCTTCTCCGGGCCGTACTCGAGCGCGCACAGGCGGCGTCTTCTACGGCAAAGAGCTTGGTCGCCAAAGGAATTGTGGAGATTTTCCGAAGGGAGGTCATCCGGGTTCCGGAGTTGAGCCCTTTGCCGCCGGAGCCACCTAAGCCCCATACGATGCATGCCGGACAGGCGGCGGCGCTCAACGAAATCTCGGACGCCGTTGGCAGTAGGGAGTACCATACACTGCTCCTACACGGTGTGACGGGGAGCGGAAAGACTGAGGTCTACATCGGGGCTTTGGGCAAGGTACTCGCTCGCGGACAAACTGGAATCGTGCTTGTCCCGGAGATTGCACTTACGCCTCAGACTGTCCGTCGCTTTCGTGAGCGCTTCGGTGATAAGGTTGCCGTGCTGCATTCCCGCATGAGCAAGGGTGAGCGCTTCGACGCCTGGCGACTTCTCCGGACCGGACACTTTTCGGTGGCTATCGGGCCTCGCTCCGCCGTCCTGGCTCCACTTTCGAACATCGGACTCATCGTCGTGGACGAAGAGCACGAGACCACCTATAAACAAGGCGACTCGGCGCCGCGCTACCATGCCCGTGATGTCGCTGTTTACCGGGCGCGTATGAACAAGGCCGTGTGCGTACTCGGCTCCGCGACTCCCAGTCTCGAGAGCCTGCAAAATGCGCGTGTGGGTAAGTATTCGCTTCTCGAGTTGAAAAAGCGAGTACCCGTCGCCGGGCTGGCTGCTGCACCGCTGCCCGACATCCGGGTTGTGGACCTTACCGTCGAAAGAAAGAGGAAGCGCCTGGACGGCGCGCTGTCCACGCCGCTGAAGGAAGCCATCGGCGGGTGCCTGTCGCGGAAAGAGCAGGTCATCCTCCTTCAGAACAGACGTGGGTATTCTCCCTTTATAGAATGTCTTGACTGCGGCCTGATTCCGGGATGTTTCTCGTGCGCGGTCACGATGACATATCACAAGCCACGCAACATCCTCCGGTGCCATTACTGCGGACAGGTGCAGAGGATGCCACATGTGTGCCAGAAGTGTGAATCCCTAAATCTCTCGAAGCAAGGTGCCGGAACTCAACGGGTCGAGGAAGAACTCGAACGCCTCTTCCCGGAAGCAACGGCCGTGCGTATGGATTTGGACACCACTGGGCGCAAGAACGCTCATCACAAGATCCTGGACAGCTTCGGGCGGGGTGATGCAGACATTCTCCTCGGAACGCAGATGGTGGCCAAAGGGCTTGACTTTCCGCGGGTAACACTCGTGGGCGTCGTAAATGCCGACGTGGGCATGCGTATGCCGGATTTTCGGGCAGAAGAGCGCACGTTTCAGTTGCTAATGCAGGTAGCCGGCCGGGCAGGCCGGGCTGATTTGCGCGGCGAGGTTATCATTCAGACGCGGCAGCCGGAGCATCCCGTCTTCCAGCATATCCTGTCTCACGATTACGCCGGGATCTCTTCGTCGATGCTCGACGAGCGACGCTTGCTTGTCTATCCTCCGTTCGGGCGCGTGGTGGGCGTGGAATTCCGCGGGCCGGCCGAGGAGAAGGTCAATGAACTCGCCCGCCGATGGACACAGATGATGCGGCGCCAACTGCCTCCTGAGGTAGTGATACTGGGACCGGCTCCGGCATTCATCAGTCGCGTCAAGCAGCAATTTCGCTTTCACGCCATGCTGAAGGGACCTAAGGGCTTTCAGGGAATACAGAAGCACTTGCGCGCGCAGGCGCGGGATTTTGGCAGGCCGCCGAAAGGCTGTCACGTTGCTGTCAACGTCGACGCCATCGGGCTCTTTTGAGGTCGTCGGAGCCCCGGCCCCGGAAACAGGTACCGGGACAGCTGCGTTTGCCAAAATGGAAGGGTGAGTCCTGCGCGGCCAGCTCCCTCCGAACTCCGTCAGGGCCGGAAGGCAGCAGCGGTAGGAGGTCGTAGCGGCGCGATGCAGGTCGCTTGCCCTTCTTTTTTTCGTGACGGTTTTGCTGTGCGTTCGTAGTAAGCGCGTAGCCTGGTTGATCGGCAACCGACCTCATTCTTGCGAGGCACCACTGTCCGCCGAGTGGGATCTGGCCGTCTGTGACCGGCTGCAGGCGTTACTTCTTCGCGCTCCCAGTCAGGCTGGACTCAGGCCGCTTGTCGGACCAAACAGTTCGATATTCGAAACGAATCCGATATACTAGCGGCCCCGATGCGAATGGAGTACCTTTGGCTCGTTGATGAACCCGTCCTGCCGATGGTGAGTTAACCGCCCTCAGCAACACTCACTGAAATCGAAACGATGACACTTTCCCTTCTTCTGCAGCAGCAGCCCGGCGGCTTGGGTGGCTTCGGCATGCTAATTCCACTGCTTCTCATTTTCCTGGTCTTCTATTTCTTCATCATACGTCCTCAGAAGAAACGCGAGAAAGAGCGGCAGGCCATGATTACCGCAGTCCGCAAACACGATCGTATCGTTACTGCCGGAGGTATCCACGGGACTATCACGAGTGTCGATGAAAGCAGCGTTTTGGTGGAAGTGGCGACGAATGTCAAGTTGCGTATCGACAAGACTGGGATTGGCACGGTGACCCCAAAGAAATAACCCGATAAGCGGAGGGATTACACGCGAAATGGAGCGACGGGACTTCCATTTCGACGCCATAGAAGACGCGATAGAGGACATACGCGCTGGCAAACTCATCATCGTAGTCGATGATGAGGCTCGCGAAAACGAAGGCGACTTCATCGGCGCTGCCGAATCCGTCACGCCCGAGCTGGTCAATTTCATGGCCATGCACGGGCGCGGTCTGATCTGTGTACCAATGTCCGCCGAACGTACCGTTGAGCTTAGTCTCGACATGATGGTTCCAGCGAATACTGGACTGTACAACACACCGTTTACCGTGTCGGTTGATTATCGTCGTGATACTACGACTGGCATCAGCGCGGCCGACCGTGCCCGAACGATTCGTGCGCTGGCAGATCCCTTGTCCCGTTCAGATGACTTTGCAAGACCGGGTCACGTTTTCCCGCTGCGCGCCGAACGGGGTGGTGTGCTTCGGCGTGCAGGGCATACCGAAGCGACCGTGGACATGACTACCCTCGCGGAAATGCGCCCGGTCGGCGTCTTGGTGGAGATCCTCAATGACGACGGAACGATGGCACGCGTGCCGGAACTCATGGCAATCGCCCGTCGCTTCGACATGCGCCTCGTCACGATAGGTGATTTGATCGCTTATCGAATGCGCCATCAATCCCTCGTACGCCGTATTGTGGATGTGGAGCTGCCGACGATCTACGGGGACTTCAGGCTCTCCGCCTACCAGGATCTCCTCACCAGCGAGTCGCACCTGGCCCTCTACAAGGGATCCTGGACAGAAAACGAACCGGTACTGACGCGCGTCCATTCGCAGTGCGTGACGGGAGACATCTTCGCCTCACTCCGCTGTGACTGTGGTCAGCAGCTTCAAAAAGCCATGCAGCGCGTAGAACACGAGGGTAATGGCCTCGTCCTCTATATGAAACAGGAGGGCCGGGGCATCGGCCTGCTCAACAAGCTTCGTGCATATGAGCTGCAGGAAAAAGGCATGGATACTGTCGAAGCTAACGAGGCGCTCGGCTTTAGCATGGACAACCGTGATTACGGTATCGGGTGTCAGATTCTACGGGACATGGGCATCCGCAAGCTGCGCCTGATGACGAACAATCCTACCAAACGCGTCGGCTTGCACGGCTTCGGTCTCGAAATCGTCGAGCGCGTCCCTATCGAAATACCACCGAACGAGGCCAACCAGTCCTACTTACGCACTAAGCGCGACAGGATGGGACACATCCTCACGGACCTTGGAGACTCCGACAGTCCCGCACTCCGGCGAACCTTGTAGGCCATCCATTTGCAAAGGCCATTCTGTTCACTTTTTTCTTTGAACACCCAAAACCGACCACACGTGCAAATGTCTCGTTCGAGGATTCCCGTAGCGGTGCTACTCTTCGTCCTTTCTTGGCCCGCCGTCACCGTCGCTCAGCGGACGGTTAAACCGGTGTTGCACGGTCGCCATTGGGTCGCGATAACTGGAAAGCCCCTCGGCGCCACGGCGGGGGCAATGATGTTCGCGAAAGGAGGAAACGCGGTGGACGCCGCCTGCGCGATGCTGGGGGCGACGTCAACCATGTGGGACGTTTTGAGTTGGGGCGGCGAAACGCAGGCACTCATCTACGATCCAAACGCGAAGAAGGTCATCGGCATCAATGCCCTTGGTGTCGCACCGACAGGAGCAACGGCTGACTTTTTCCGGGACAAAGACATGACCTATCCACCAGAGTTCGGCCCACTCTCCGCGGTGACACCCGGTACGCCGGGTGGGCTCATGGTGATGCTTGCCGAGTACGGGACGCTGAGCCTCAAGGATGTCCTGTTACCCTCGATCCAAATGGCCGAAGGTTACCCCATTGAAGCCCAAGCCTCGCGAAGCATCGAAGGCAGCAAAGACCGAATTAAAGAGTGGCCCTATTCGCGGTCGGTGTTCTTACCGCATTTCGGGAAAGAGTACGAGGCGCCGAAGGCTGGCGAGATATTCCGGCAGCTGGATCTTGCAAGGACACTTAGGCAACTCGTCGAGGCCGAAGAGGCAGCGCTCGCAGCCGGCAAGACGAGAAAAGAAGCAATTTACATCGCGTACGACCGTTTCTACCGCGGAGACATTGCCGAAGAACTGGTCCGCGGCACACAGGAACAGGGAGGACTGCTGACAATGGAGGACCTTGACCGGTGGCAGGTCTACATAGAGGAGCCCGTCATGACCAACTACAAGGGGATTGACGTCTACAAGCTGACCACATGGGTGCAGGGACCTGTAATGCTGCAGGCCCTCAACATGATCGAGAACCTGGACCTGAAAGCGATGGGATACAACAGCGCTCGCTACATCCATGCGCTCTACCAAGTCATGAACCTCACGTTCGCCGATCGGGATTTTTACTACGGCGACCCCTATTTCCCGCCCGAGGAGCCTATAACGGGACTTCTGTCAAAGGAATACGCAAAGGCCCGTATGGCAGACATCGACTGGGAGAGAAACGACACTGCTGCCGGTCCCGGCGATCCGTATCCGTTCCAGGGAGAGGAGAACCCATTTCTTGACTACCTTGAAAACTGGACACACTCTGCGGAGCCGGTCAACAGTGATGCGGCCTACGAAGAAGATTTCTACGCCGGTACGACTTCGATCCAGGCTGCGGATGCTGAGGGATGGGTCGTGTCTATCACGCCGAGCGGCGGTTGGATTCCGGCGGCTATCGCAGGCCGCACGGGCATCGGACTCAGCCAACGGATGCAGAGCTTCGTTCTAGATCCTGCTGAAAACCCCTTTAACGTGGTCGTACCAGGCAAGCGCCCACGGGCCACGCTCACGCCGGGTATGGCACTCAAGGACGGCAAGCCGTACCTCTCCTTTGCCGTGCAGGGCGGCGACAGTCAGGACCAAAACCTGTTGCAGTTCTTTCTCAACATGGTCGAATTCGGCATGACGGTACAGCAATCCGTCGAAGCTGCCAACGTCAACAGTTTCCAGCTATATGGCTCCTTCGGTGAGCACGAGAAACGTCCTGGACGGATCCTGTTGCACGACTCCGTTCCACCGTGGGTTCGTAGCGAACTACAGGAGATGGGCTATCGAATGCAGTTCTCTTCCCGCACGTCCGGTCCCATCAATGCCATATTCTTCGACCGAACGCACGGGACGATGTGGGGAGGCGCAAGCAACCACGGCGAAGATTACGGTATCGCCTGGTAGGGGTGGCCACGATGCCTTTGCCGCCTGAGCGTGCGTGCATCGCATCCACGTTGTATGTCGCCCGCACCGCCTGAATCGGTTCTCATGTATCCGCCCGGCAAGGCCGTTCGGCGCTCCATGGACGGCATATACAACGATGCCCAGTAACGAGTAGTGCAAGATCTCTTGCACTTTAGGCACTACGGTGATCGGATAGCGCACCATAGGCTGGATCTGACACGGTTTACCAACGGGAACTGTGAATAAATCCCGTCATATATTGAGAAGACAACTGTTTAATTATTGTGTAATACCATGTCAATAATTAACATTTCCCGACATCGCATACGAGGCACGGAAAAGAAAAACCGGAAACCGGTATTCCTCGAAAAGATGGATGCCGTGTTGCCTTACGCGGAGCTGGTGGGGCCTGTCAGGAAGCACTCTCCGAAGCGGAGCAACGGGCGTCCGCCTTATTTGGCCGGAGGTGATGCTGCGGATTCATTTCATGCAGCTGTACTACTCTCTGTCCGATCCGGCGGTTTGCCCAGATCAGCCTG
>JAAXGO010000071.1:0-524 GCA_012267425.1 Rhodothermales bacterium | reverse complement strand
CAGCAAAGGCGAAGGCCTGAAATTGAGATCGACAAAGAAAGGCAACCAGTATCGGCATGAAGCATACGTCGGTACCGATATCAAGGGGATCGCGCACAGCGTAGTGGTAACGCCAGCCAGCACGCACGATGCGGTGGTGATGGACGAGTGTTTACACGGGGAGGAGGAAGAGATCTCTGAGGACAAGGCCTCCGTGAGTGCAGAGCGGAAACGGCAAGCGGAGGCACGAGGAATCACGTGGCGCGTGCTCCGCAAGGCTACGATGAAGCGGAATCTGACCTGTTCGGATACGCGGAAGAGCAATCGTACTCGGGCCCGCGTGGAGCACACCTGTGATCAAGAATCTCTGCGCCTACCGCACGGTTCGATACAAGGGGCTGGCGAAGAATGCCGGGCAGGTCTACACGATGTTCGCCTTAGACACCTTGTACCTGGTACGCTACGAATTGCCTACAGCGTAGGCCTCTCTCTGTCTGAACGGCATGGATAGACATCGATGTGAAGGACCACTTTCTGGGTCCAGA
>JAAXGO010000070.1 GCA_012267425.1 Rhodothermales bacterium | reverse complement strand
CAACAGGCCCGTAGAGAGCGAGGCGGCCCGGGAGGCAATATTTGCGCACGTGGAGGCCGGACGTCCGTTGCTTTTTACGCATCCGGCGTCGTGGTACAACTGGGAGGACTGGGAGCGTTACAATCGAGAACTCGTAGGAGGCGGATCGCGCAGCCACGAAGCGCTCGGCGAGTTTACCGTCGAGGTTATTCAGCCCAACCACCCGGTGATGCAGGGCGTCCCGGCTTCATTCGATGTCGTCGACGAACTGTACAGGGCTGAGCTCAATGCAGATGCCGAAGCGAGCGTGCTCGCCATCGGACGCTCGAAGATTACCGGCGCGGTCTACCCGGTAGTTTGGACGCGCCGACACGGCGAAGGGACGATTGTTGTCAATACGCTGGGCCACGACGATCGGGCGCACAACCTGCAGCCCTACAAACGCATACTGTCAAACGTGCGCACCTGGCTGTTGGGAAGTTGAGACGGGTCCGATTCGAATCGTGTGCGGTTTGTGCTACCATTCAGTGGACGCTGAGTATTTCTCGCAACCCTCGTGCGACGCGACTGATGGCCTCGACAACGGTTTCTTCTTCGAGCGCGCCATACGCAATTCGCAGGTAGCAGCGGTCACGAAGCCCGAAGGTCGAACCCGGAATGACCGCCACGCGGAAGTCCTCTATGAGCCGCGTGGTAAGCGTAATGGCATCGAGATCCGTATCGATCCGCAGAAAAACGTAGAAAGCACCCCTGGACGAGGCAACATGCACACGGGGACCGATATCGTTCAATGTCTTTAGGACGTAGTTGCGTACGTCTGCGAGTGGTCCTAGAAACTGCCTGCTGTAGGCCGGTCCGGCTTCAAGAGCGCCGACGGCTACGAGTTGGCTCGGCACGGCAGGGCAGATAGGAATCGTGTCCTGGATTTTGCGCAGCGCGGGCAAGAGGATCTTCGGCGTAGCCATGTAGCCGATGCGCCATGATGCCATTCCGTACGCCTTGCTGAGCGAAAAAAGAGAGATTGTGTAAGCTCCTGCACCGGAGATCGATCCAGGCGAAAAATGGCGGGCACCGTCGAAGGTGAAGTATTCGTAGGCCTCGTCGCTGATATGATAGATTCGGCGCGTGCGGCAGAGGTCGTTCACTGCCCGCTGCGTCGATTCTTTGTAAACCACGCCGGTCGGGTTGTTCGGCGAAATCGTTACGATGGCCCGTGTCCGGTCGGTCACCGCACGCTCGATTGCTCTCAAGTCCGGTTCGTAAGAATCGGTAGTCGGAACGATTACGGGGCGGGCGCTCGCGATGCCGGCCGCCATTTCGTGGTTGAAGTAATAGGGAGCAAGCAGAATGACCTCGTCGCCGGGATCTGTGATCGCGAGAATCGTATGAGCGAAGGCCATGTTACTTCCGGCCGTTACCACGACGTCGCTGTTTCTGCCGAGAATGATCCCGTTGTCGACAGCTAGCTTTGTACGAATCTTGTCTCGTAGTTCGTCCGAGCCGAACGTGCTACCGTACAGATGCTGCTTTGGATCACGAAGCTGTTCCATCATTGACTGCAAGACCGCCTCGGGTGGCGGGTAGTGTACGACGCCTTGTCCGAGCGAAATCGTCCCGGGATTGGCCCGGATGAGATCCGCGACGAAGGACATCACGGGGGCCTGGACGGCTTCAAGCCTCTCCGCCGGTCGCATGGTAGGTACCATGATGGTTGTCGCGGTGTGGTCGGTGTAACCCGCGCAAAATACACCGTGCCGATTCGCCGGGCAGCCTGACCGCAATCACGCATTCCGCCGCCGGCACCCCAATGTTGACACGGACGGCCTGACGTAGACCGTCAAAGGTGCTGCGCCCGATCCATTGCACAGCCTGCGGAGGTGGTGCATGCTCAGGCCAGACGTGCCGGTGCTGCGTCAGGTAGCCCCATGCAGGCGTGACCGTATGCGCACTGACGATGCCGACTCCCGCCTTATAGAGCCTCAGATCCTTTGCCCGGATGTTACGGCAGATGGAACCGTCACGTCGGCGAGTACCAATTCATGAGGCGCTTCCACTTGTCATAAAAGAGTCTGCTCTTGTGTACATCGTCAGGGATCGGATGATGCGCATCCAAGACTGTGTCGCTTAGAGCGTCGAGGACCAAAACGAGCGGTGTCGATACGTGAATTGAATCAATATGAGACGCCACAGGATTCTCTTTTACAACGGGAAACCGGATCTTGTACAGGGATACGAACTCCTCGAAGAGGTCGTGCCGATCCGACACGTAATACCCACGCACCGAGTGAATCCAGCTGGAAGGAGAGCGATGAAAAGCGCCGAGCGCCTCGATATCCGACGAAAGGCTATTCGAGCAGTTGGCAGGATCAAGTAAGATGGCAAACGAAATGCCACGTGCAAGGGCACCCTCCTTTCGATGAAACTCCTCGGATGACCCAAATACGGATGCTGGGATACCAAACGCATGCTCTTCTGCTGCCACAGCTTCTGCCTCGATGCGGTCCTCAAAGGTCTCCCTGGCCAGCTCCTCATGCATGTCATTGTATTGCTTCAGTCTGATGAGAAACAGTACGATGATGACCATGAGGACCAACAGCAGTCCGTAGGCCCACTCATCCGTCTTCGGAAAGCGTAGTGTGGCCATGTACGTTGGGCTTGGAATCAGGGAGCGACGACCGCATCTTCCTGCTCGAGACGGTACTCATATACCAGAATCGGCGGATTTTCGTCTTCCTCGTCCGCTCTGTTGACCAAGTACAAAAAATCCGAGTCAGCGTAGATCAGACTACCAGGGGCTTGTACATCAGTGGCTATCTTGAATCCATCCGTGTGCCAGACTTCAAAGGGGATTCTGCGTCCCGGGACTACGAAATGCTGAAAGAGAAGCTGCTTCTCCGGAACAAGGATCAGTGCCAGTACATGAGTTATACCTCCTTGCATAAAATATCCCATCAGTTCGCCCGAGCCCTTGCCATCCAGGCCTTCTAGTCGGCCAATGTCGGGGCCTTTGTAATACGCCGGCTTATCGTCAAACACCGCAAGCAGCGTCCCTTCGGAATCAGTTTTCCAAATCCGGTGATCCGATATCCATCCGTAGTACACGTTATCCTGCGCATCAACGACGAGGCCACCACCACCAAGATTCACCTGTACGCGAGCTGAGAAGGGGATCTCGCCCCAACCAGCCAAGAGGACACCGGTCGTGTCATGCGTGACGACTGCAGGGCGCACATCAGTCCACCACGATTCGCGTAACTGCAAGAGATTCCCCTGGCTGTCGATGGCGACCTGCTCCACGAACCCTGTATCCATCGGGAAGCTATAGGCAAACTCATAATCGGGGGTGAAGACGCTTACCCGCCTTTGAGTCCCGTCTAGTACGTAGAAATAGCCATTGGGCCCAATGGTAAGACGAATAAATCGGCCGAGTTCTCCAGGGCCTGCACCGGGGTGGCCAAAGGTCCGAATAAAGCCCCCCTCGGCGTCAAAAACACGGACAGGGGGGCTACCCTCATCCCAGATCAAATGTCCCTTGGTATCAAAGTGGATGTTGTCGGGAAAGCGCAAGATAGACTCTGGTGTGAACTCCGGAGAGATCGTGCGAACATGATCCAAAACGAGGTGCGCTGTGAAGGGGGCTACGCTCGCCTCGCTCGAAATAGCAGCAGGCTCCGTCTTGCATCCGCCTACAGACACCAACAAAGCGACGCCCCACACGCGGAGAAAGCCCCGCAGGTAAGGCAAACCCCATCGTAGCACTGACGCGCGTGGTACGTCAACACGCTGTGCCAGCATAACGCATGGCCAATTAACGGAGTACTACTTGCGTAGCGGTCTTGACTCCCCCCGGGAGCCAGTGTGCGAATCCTTCCATTAGACGGGTAGGTGTCGCTACTACGTCGCATGCGCTCACATACGCCGCGGGCAGCTTTCGCAACGAGGCTCCATTCCTCCGGTCTCGCATCTTATCTCAGCCAGCTTACAATCCCCATTTATATCGCATTTCCACACGCACGTCGTCTTCCATTTAGCATCTTCCTTGGCCAAGACGTCGTAACTGAGGCTACCAGCGCCTATGGCACCAACAGCCATGGCGGCGATCAGCAGGATAATTTTGAATGTTTTCATTAGGCTTTTGTTTTGGTTAGAATGAAACAGTCGTCTAACATATATGCATATATATATACGAACGAACCCACGTTTGTTAATCCCTTTTTTTGTGAATATTTCATGAAGAAATGAAATGATCCTACCTTGTTGGACAGTCCGAGGCAAAGTTAAGGTGGATTCCGACCGGGGCTTGCTGGCGGATGGGGAAAACGCGTGGAGCCGTCAGATGGCACGCTGTGCCTCCGGCCTCATGGGTATGCGCCCCGATGCGTGGGGAAGCGATTGGACACGTGGACGGGCAGGTGCCCAGCACTGACTGGCGGAACAGGATGCGGGGTGCTCATGCCGTCGTCCCGTTG
Organism: Rhodothermales bacterium; assembly: GCA_012267425.1. Taxonomy (GTDB): domain Bacteria; phylum Bacteroidota; class Rhodothermia; order Rhodothermales; family Bin80; genus Plut-88865. The sequence continues at coordinate 14,543 of JAAXGO010000070.1, read as the reverse complement.
CGGAGCTCATGCGGGTACACTGCCTGGTGTAGCATGGGAGTGGAAACGGACCTATGGGAGCCGGATGAGTATCGTAGCGAAAGCGATGGAGAATACACCGTACCCTACCGCGCCACCTCCTGACTCTACTAATTGGGCCGATGCCATTCAGTGCCGGCTGATCCACAACGCCCACTGGATCAACTTGAGGGCAGATTTCATAGTAAGACCCTGGTAAATGAACCAACTGAACCACGTATCTCGCGCACCCCACATGTTGAAGCACTCAAGCCAGCCACTTCAGCTGAACTACACGCGATCGCCGAATTGAGTGCGCGACGTGACTGAAATGTGCACCGTGCAATTCCGTACGTGCGACGCCGTTCTGTTTGATCTGGACGGGGTGCTAGTGGATTCGAATCCGGTCTACGAACGGCACTGGCATGTATGGGCAAAACAACACGGTGTTTCGTTCGACCACATTGCCGCCGTGCACCACGGCAGGCCGGCCCGGCAGACGATCCGCCTCGTCGCCCCACATCTTGATGCCGAGTTGGAAGCCTGTCTCTACAACGACCGTGTGGCCGCCGACAATGACGTGAAGGGTGTAGGGGCTTACGAAGGTGTGCCGGAACTCCTCCGCGCACTGCACTCCCAGTACTGGGCCATAGTAACGAGCGCCCAACGTGAGCTTGCCCTCCGCTTTTTGCAGCGTCTCGATCTACCGGCTCCCAGCGTGCTCGTGACAAGCGACGACGTGGTAAACGGCAAACCTTCACCGGACCCGTATCTGAAGGCGGCATCCGGCCTCGGACGTGATCCCAGGCGGTGCGTGGTGATTGAAGATGCACCGGCAGGGATCGCGGCAGCCAAGGCGGCGGGAGCCTTCGTTGTAGCTATCCCTGCCACTAACCCGCCAGACATGCTGCATGAGGCCGACGCCCTCGTTAGCTGTATCGCCAATCTTTCGATTATTCAAACCGAGGCGGGGCTCACAGTTAGCTGGGCATCATGATGGACTTCGAGTTGGCGTCGGACATTAAAAGGAGATGGGATCCCAGGCATATCAGCCCACCTGGACGTCCCGATCCGTTTCTTGTCGAGAGAGTGTGCGATCTCCGCGCTGGAAGCGTCCTTGACATCGCATGCGGAACGGGGCGTAACGCCCTGTATCTGGCAGGGCTCGAATACGACGTGACGGGAGTGGATATTTCGCCGGCCGGTCTTACTCAGCTAAAGGCAGCAGCTTCAGCGCGCGGCCTCACTGTCAAAACGATAGAGGCAGATCTCCGGCAGTCCCGCCCCTGGGGCCAATACAATAACGGGATCATCTTCAACTACCTGCCGCCGCTCTCGCTACTGGAATCGCTGCACGAATATGTTATTCCGGGTGGAACACTCATCCTGTGTACTTTCACGACGAAAAATGGCGAGCGCTTCAATCCGTCGTACTGCATCGAAGAACGGGCTTTTGCACAGGGTTTGCCGCTTTTCCGCCTCATGCATCATTCGGAAAACATGCTCGACGGACGCTTCCGCGACGGCTACGTATTCCGCCGTACATAGTCGGCTCCAAGAAACAATGGGGGAAGCGGTGCCTACAAACGGTAGTCACAAAGTCAACTCGCCTGCGGCCATGCTGAAGACTTTCCACGCTCTTTCACTCCTGATCGCCGGAGCTATTCTTGCCGTTGTACCCTCAGCTGGCCAAGAGTTCGTTCTTCAGAGCGAAAGTACCCTTTCGGTAGACGGCACCTCCAATACAGGCGATTGGAAAGTGCACGCCACCACGATAACGGGCACGATGACGATGGCTGAAGTCGGTGACCCCCAAAGTGTCAACGTGACCATCCCGTCGGCGGATATGAAGGGCCGCAACATGCTCATGACGAAGAACATGGGCCGAACGCTCAAGGTCGCCGAGCACTCAGAAATCACCTATACATTGACTGAAGTCTCCGACTCATCCACTGACGACGACGGCACCTTCACGCTCTCAACTACCGGGAATCTCACGCTTGGTGGCGAAATCCGTCAAATCAGCATGACGGTCACCGGCACCACCGACGATGACGGACGGGTGCACCTGGAAGGGAGCCATTCGCTGCTCATGAGCGACTACAATCTCACTGAGCGGCAGTTTATGTTCGGCCGGTTTGTCCTCTCTGACGAAGTGAAGGTTACTTTTGCGGTTCAGTTTGCGCCAGTTGAATAGGACACCGTTGGTGCCGCCTTCCGCTTGGCATCCAAAAAGTCTTCAGATGATCGGCGAGGACAAGCGGAAAAAGAAGCATCAGCAGTCGTCTTATGCTCGGGCACAGGCATGGAGTGCTTCTGCAAATGCTCGCAGGGTGTGGTCAATTTCGTCTCTTCTGTGGGCCGAAGAGACGAAGCATGCCTCGTACTGACTCGGAGGCAGATAGACGCCGCGGGAAAGGAGTGCCCTAAATAGCTTCCCAAACCGGTCCGTATCGCTTGAGGCAACGGTCGTCCAATCGTGGACGGGCGTCTCCGTAAAGAAGGTGCTGAACATGGTTCCTACCCGCGTCTGCACAACGGGAACGCCTGCCTCGTGTGCCGCCTCACCGATGCCCAGTACAATCTCGGACGCTCTACGCTCCACGCCCTCCCAGAATCCGTCTTCCCTTAGAGTACGCAGCATTACGATGCCCGCTGCCATGGCCAGCGGATTGCCTGACAGCGTTCCGGCCTGATAAACAGGGCCGGACGGGGCGATCATTTCCATTATGTCGCGTCGTCCGCCGTAGGCCCCGACTGGAAGGCCACCGCCAATCACTTTGCCGAGCGTCGTGAGATCGGGCACAATGCTGTAGAGTGCCTGTGCGCCGCCCGGATGTACGCGAAAGCCGGTCATCACCTCGTCGAAAACGAGAAGCGCTCCGCAGCTGTCGGTGATTTCTCGCAATTCGCTCAAGAATCCATCTCGCGGCGGCACGACGCCCATGTTGCCGGCGACGGGCTCCACTATCACGGCAGCAATGCTCCCAGAATGCTGCTCGAAAAGCCGCTGGACCGCTTCACTGTCATTAAAGGGGGCGACGAGCGTGTCGATGGCTGCAGCCTTGGTCACACCTGGGGAGTCGGGTAGCCCGAGCGTGGCAACGCCGCTTCCTGCACGGGCAAGCAGCGCGTCACTGTGGCCGTGATAATGTCCCTCGAACTTGACGATCCGGTCGCGGCCCGTAAAGGCACGAGCCAGTCGGAGCGCACTCATCGTGGCCTCAGTGCCGGAATTGACAAAGCGGACCATCTCGACCGATGGCATCGCCTCGGTCACCAGCCGAGCGAGGTCCAGTTCCATCGGACTGGGCGCTCCGAAACTCGTGCCGCTGCGCGCGGCGTCCGTAACCGCGTTCACGACGCGTGCCGGGGCGTGCCCCAACAAGAGAGGTCCGAAAGAAAGGACGTAGTCGACATAGCGGTTGCCGTCAACGTCCACAAGCCAGGCACCTTCGCCGCGCTCGATGAAGAGAGGCTGCCCACCCACCGAGCGAAACGCGCGTGCCGGCGAGTCCACACCGCCCGGCAGCAGCAGCTGCGCCTCGGCAAAGAGGCGTATGGAATTGGGAATCTGGTCCATCCTCTATCGAAACGTTGCCGAAAGATACTCCGCCACGGTGTCGGCCGCGCCTTCGCCACTACGTATGCAGTCGGGGATTCCCACGCCTCGGTAGGCCGCCCCGGCTAGCCGCAGACTGTGTGGCAGATCGATCCGTTCAATCAATTCGAGATGCCCGACCACATAGCGCGGTATGGCTCGGACCATTTTGTGGATCCGCACGAAAAGCGGCGGTGTGGTTATGCCGAGCGTAGAGTGCAACTCCTTGCGCGCCAAGTGGACAAGAGCGTCTGTATCTGATTGAAAAACCGATTCCGAGCGGCCCACGAATAACCGCAGCAGGACTGAGTCCGCGGGTGCTCTGCGCGGAAACTTCGACGAGGTAAACGTGCAGGCGATGATGCTTTCGCTTTCGCTGCGCGGCACGATATAGCCATAGGCGCCAAGCGCATGAGGAACGTCAGCTGCCCGGTACGCAAGGTGCAGAGTGATCACCGAGCCGTACGGAATGGAGCCAATGGTTTCTGCGACGCCCGCATCCAACGTTTTCAGCATGCACGCGGCTGCTGCAGCAGGGGCCGCGACCACTACCGCATCTGCACGCATGGGCTCGCGGTCCCGGATTCGGACGACGAACACCCCGTCCGCACGTTCTATAGCCGTAACCTCGGCGCAAAGCATAGTTTTAACACCCGAAAGGTCTTGGCAAAGGCCCTCGACCAGCCGTTCCATGCCGCCCCGAGGCGCGACAAAGGGCGTCGTGGCACGTGTTGGGCGTCGCCGCCTGAGACCCCGGAGCAGACTGCCGTAGCTGCGCTCGAGGAATTCGAGGTCGGGGAAAGTAGCCCGAAGGCTGAGTGCCGTTTCACCTCCACCGTAAATACCCTCCAATAGTGGTTCTACAATCCGCGCGGTCGCTTCGCCCCCGATGCGGCGGGAAAAGAATGCAGTGACGGATTCGTCCTCGTCCTCCTGCCGTGAGGGAATCACGTGGTCTAGGGCAAAGCGCACCTTACCCCATAGTGATAGCAATGGCGTCTGAAACACCGGTCCAAGCCGCGATGGCACGAGGCCGCTCAAACCTTCCGGCAGTCTGCAGAGCTGCCCGTGGTGCTTTAGGTACGCGCCACGATGATCACTACGCGTTTCTTCGAGCGGTATAGATAGCTCACTGCACAGCTCGACGCCACGCGGTTTGCGTACAAGGAAGCTGTCGGGGCCAAGTTCGAGAGTGAAGCCATCTTTCAGTTCGGTACGGATGATTCCTCCCAACCGATCCGTGCTCTCAACGAGCGTGACGGATCCCGAACGGAGCAACGTTGCGAGACGTCGGACGGCGGCGAGGCCGCTAACGCCTCCACCGATTACGATGGCGCGGCAGTGGCGTGCTTGCATGCGGACCCCTTAGTTCAACCACCCGGCTTCCATCGCCTCTGCGTAAACGATGGCGGCCAACTGCCGCGTGAATATGGGATCGTCGTTGAGGGCAGGCGGCCTTTCCAAGCGCATCCCGCAGCGCCGTGCGACACTCTGCGCTTTGATGTCGATATCGTACAAAACTTCGACGTGGTCCGAGACGAACCCAACCGGCACGCTGACTACTTGTGTTATGTGTTGCGCGGCCAGAGCTTTCAGATGCTCATCCAGCTGCGGACCGAGCCATGGTTCCGCGCTTCGGCCCGCTGACTGCCAGCTCCACGACCACCTGCAGCGAGGTACGTTGGCCTCCACGGCGACGCGGCGGGCAGTTTCAAGAAGCTGCTGCTCGTACGGATCGCCGTATTGTAGAATGCGTGCCGGCAGACTGTGCGCGCTGAACACGACGTGTACCTCAGCGCGTTCCGCCTCCGGCCATCGTTTAATGCCTTCGTGCACGCGACCGGCGAGAGCCTCGATTAATCCCGGCGCGTCATAGTAGCTGTTGATGTGTCGAAATTCTATCGAGCCCCTATACATTCTGAGTCCGTGGGTAATCTTCTGCTGGTACTTGGCGACGCTCAGCCGGCTGTAGTGGGGCGCCATGACGATACTAATAGCCCGCTTGATGCCGTCGTCGATCATCTGACCGACAGTCTCTTCGATCCATGGTGCCCAGTGGCGCATTCCCAGGTATGCACGGAATCCCTCGCCCTCAAGTTTGCGCATGACGGCATCGATGGTCTCCTGCGTACGCTCTCGGAGAGGAGAGCGCCCCCCGATGCGCTTGTAGTTGTATGTGATGGCCTCAAGAACCGAACGTGGTGTGGTGCGCCCTGACCGAATGTCGGCGAGGTAGCCGCCGATATCGCTGAGAGAATCTGGCCCCCCGTAGGCCATGAACAGCACACCCGTCGGATCGCTCATTTTTTTGTCGTCTGTGCGTGTACGTAGTCGACGACGCGGCGAACGTTGTCCACAGGTGTTTCTGGAAGAATGCCGTGCCCGAGGTTGAAGACATGCCCGGTAGAGCCACCAGCCCGGTCCAGTACAAAGTCGATGCGCGGCTGCAGCTCACGCCATGGTGCCAACAAAGCGGTCGGATCCAGGTTACCCATGACCGGCTTACCAGTACGTTTGCGTGCCTCGTCGAGCGGGATCCGCCAGTCGGCGCCGATGACGTCGCCTCCGCAGTGCGCCACCAAATCGAGGTATGCGCTCGTACCCGTAGAAAAATGAAGTATCGGGACGCCGAGGGCGTGCACGTGCTTAAACAGCTTCCGGTTGTAGGGTGCGACGCAGCGCTCGTAGTCGAATCGAGACAGTACCCCCGCCCACGTATCGAAGACCTGCAGTACGTCGGCACCAGCCTTTTGCTGCTCCGTCAACAGGTCCGTGACGACGGTGACAAGTTTTGTCATCAGTCGGTCCCACGCGGCGGGCTCAGAAAGCATGAGGCGCTTCGTTCTTGCAAAGTGCTTCGAACCCCCGCCCTCGACGGCGTAACTCGCGAGCGTGAATGGCCCCCCAGCGAATCCTATGAGCGGCACCGCACCCAGTTCGCGCTTGACCAACCGAATCGCTTCAAGTGTACCGCCTATCGTCTCCGTCGCAGGCGGCGTGGCCAGACGATCTATCATGGATTTCGTGGCGAGGGGATGTGAAAGCTGCGGACCCCGGCCTGGCACGTATTCAAGATCCAGCCCCATGCCGGCAAGCGGCGGCAAGATATCGGAGAAAATGATCGCTGCATCGACATCGAAGGCCCGTATGGGCTGCAACGTGATTGCGGCGGATAGCTCGCTGCTGCGGAGTACCTCCAGCATCGAATGCTTCGAGCGCAGTCGTCGGTACTCCGGCATGTAGCGACCTGCCTGCCGCATGAACCAGACTGGCGTGCAATCTACCGGTTCGGCGCGGCACGCCATCAGAAATCGGCCCATGGAACTCGCTGTTACGTGGCAGAAGTCTCCGGCATGTGAGACTGCCAGAGGGCCTTTCCTACGAAAAACGGGCCGATCCGGTCGAGGTACTCCGACGTTTGCCTGGTCCCACGCATCCGCTGGATGATGGCCGACAGCGGATAGAGTGCCTTGCCCAAGAGCCCCACCACGAAGTCATTGTCGCCGGAGTCAAGCCCGTGGCACGCCAGCCGGATGTCATGAGCATGATCTGCCCTGCCAAATGCGGCCCCGATGCCTCCGTGCTCCATCAATATCACGCGGCGCTCTTCCGATGTCAGTTGCTCGAATGCACCTGAACGGCGTAGCGGATACCAGATACACCACGGCCAGTCGGTATTGCAGATATAGCGGTGCGGGCGGTGCAAAAGGACTTCCTCCAAATCGGATTCGTAGCCTATAGCATAGGTCCGGCCGAACATAGTGTAATGGGGTTGCGGGACCAATTCGGCGAATGGTGGGCTTTGCACAAGGCTGCGAACGGTTGTCAGGAAGGTGTCCGGATCGCGGCTCATGGTAAGAATCGCGATGCCATTTGGATCGTTGAGGTTTGCATAGAGGGCTCCGGCGATGCCACTTGTACTCAGCGTTTTGACCAGTATGCTCGGATCGCGACACTCAGTGAACGCCAGAAGCTGCATGTATAGCCGGTCGTCGAGAAAAATCGCTTGCCCGTCATCGGATCGTCCTCGTTCCCGGATGTCCATTCCGGTCGTGCGCCCGACTGAAATGCTAAGCGCCATGATGCGACGGTAGTTGAGTTACACGTCGGAAAGCCAGCGAGCGGCGTCCAGAGCGTGGTATGTGATCACGAGGTCCGCCCCGGCGCGCCGGATGCTGCGGAGAATTTCTAGTACGCTCCGGCGCTCGTCGCACCAGCCGCGGGTGGCTGCAGCCTTGACCATCGAATATTCGCCGCTGACGTTGTAGGCCGCCAGCGGCAGGTGCGGAAACGCTGACTTGATCCGGTGGATCACGTCAAGGTATGGGAGTGCCGGCTTTACCATCAGAAAATCAGCTCCCTCTTCCACGTCAATTGCAGCTTCGCGGAGAGCGTCGCGTGCGTTTGCTGGGTCCATCTGATATGCTCTGCGATCGCCGAACTGCGGGGCGCCGTCGGCGGCGTCGCGAAACGGCCCGTAGAAGCTCGAAGCAAATTTCGCGGTATATGACATGATGGTCACATCACCATGACGGGCTTCGTCCAACGCACTGCGCAGTGCACCCACCGCATGGTCCATCATGCCGCTTGGTGCTACCACATCGGCTCCTGCCTCCGCGTGAGAGCAGGCAATGCGACCGAGAAGGGGCAGGGTTTCATCGTTTAGAACGTCACCGCCTTCGGACACGAGCCCGCAGTGTCCGTGGTCGGTGTAGGAACACAAACACACGTCGGTGATGACGGCAAGGTCGGGGAACTCGGCCTTGAGAGCCCTTACCGCTTTCTGGACAGGTCCGACCGAAGCCCACGCTCGACTCCCCTGCGGATCTTTTCTGCGTGGAAGGCCAAATATCAGGACGGCTCGGATGCCGAGCTCCAAAGCCCTATTCACCTCGAGAAGGGCCTCGTCAACCGTCAGCCGCGCGATGCCGGGCATGGATTCGACGGGTTCACGTCTGCTCCGCCCATGCATTACAAACAGGGGATAGATGAACTCATCGGCCCTAAGACGCGTCTCGCGCGCCAGATGCCGAATGGCCTCCCCACGGCGCAATCTGCGCGGTCGCAACGAAGTGTCGGAGCTCATCTGGTGGCAAAATACTGTTCGAGTGCACGCAGCAGCCCACCGGTTGTATACGGGCGTGCTACGACATCAACCGTATAGCCGAGTTCACGTGCGGCAGAGGCCGTGATTGGGCCGATACAGGCAATTATTGCCGTATCCAGGTGCCGCGTGTGGGTTCCGACAAGCGCGTGAAACTCCTGCGCCGTCGAAGAACTCGTAAACGTGATGGCGTCGACCGCTGCACGAAGCCTATTGAGCGAAGGACGAACGGCCACGGTACGGTAGGCTGGAACTTCTTCGACATACGCGCCGCGGCAGCGGAGCTGCTCGCCGAGGGCCTTACGGGCCGTTACGGCCCTGAGGAGCAGAATATGCGCGCCGCGGACGGCCGTGAGTCCAGACGCGATGTGCTCGGCGACGTATTCCTCTGGCACGAATGCACATCGGACTCCGCGGTCTTCCAGTGCCTTCTCCGTGGCAGGTCCTATGGCAGCTACCTTGACAGTTTCTGGGAACGGTCCCTCGAGACGCTCCAGCGCATGCCGAACGCCGTTGACACTCGTGAAGACCACCCAATCGTAGTTGTTCAGTGTTCTAAGAGCCTGATCCAGGAGCCCGGGATCGTTCAAGCACTCTGTTCGAATCACCGGCAAGCGTATGGCCTCGGCTCCCAGCGCTTCGAGTTCCGCGCAAAAGCTTTCAGCCTGATCCGCGGGCCGAGTCACCACGATACGCTTCCCGACAAGCGAGCTAGACATGCGCCAGAACGTCTCTGGCGCCCCGATCAAGCGCCACTTGTGCCAGATCTTCGCCAAGCGCGCGAGCACTTTGTCCCGCTCCGCTTAAGCGAATGAGCGTTGCCCCGTCCACGCTTGCGACCACGGCATCCATCCTGAGCGATTCGGACGTACTGCTGGCATACGCCGCGACGGGCACTGAACATCCGCCGCCGAGAACCTTCAGGAAGGTGCGCTCGGCTTCTGTCGCACGGCGATCGTCCACATTGTCCACCGCAAGGAGAAGCGAAAGGATGTCGCCGTCATCCTCGCGACACTGCACGGCTAACGCGCCCTGGCCCGCGGCCGGCAACATGACGCCAGGCGGAAGAACGGAGGCGATTGTGTTCTCGAGCCCGAGCCGTTTGAGACCCGCTTCTGCAAGAACGACTGCATCGAGTGCTGCCGAGCGCATCTTGCCAATTCGAGTCTCTACGTTGCCGCGAATGGATACAATCTCAAGGTCGCGCCTGCGGTGAAGCAGCTGCGCAGCACGCCGCCGACTGCCTGTACCGATCCGGGCGCGAGCGGGGAGAGTATCCACTGTGTATGGTTTGTCGGCGACGAGGGCGTCGAGGGCTGTTGCTCGTGCGCACACGGCGCCGAGCGTGAGTCGCGGTGCGGGTTCCGTTGGAAGATCCTTGAGCGAATGGACGGCTACGTCGATGTCCCCGGAGCGCAGTGCGTCCTCCAAAGCGGATGTGAAAATTCCCTTGCCGCCCGGGACTGCGTCAAGTGTGCTCTGCCAGCGGTCACCACGAGTATCGATCGGCGTGATTACCGTGCGGAGGCCGGGCCAGGCGCTTTCCAGGGCTTCGAGGACGAGGCGGGTCTGTGCGATGGCAAGGCGCGACCGCCTCGTGCCCGCACGTACGATGGTCATGCCCGATCACTGTCCTTGAGCGCGAACAGCGATCGAACGACGGCGACCACCTGGCCGGACTCGCCGCCCGCTGCTGTGTTGCGCAAGCAGTGCGTTGGCTCGCGCAACAGGCGGTTGACGAGCGTGCGGGAGAAATACCGGAGCTGCTCGACGGACTGTGGACTGAGCTCACCCATTGATTCAATGGTACGTTCGAGTTCCTGCAGACGGATCGATTCCGCCTTGCGGCGCAGCCCCGCGATGACGGGTTCGACAGCTTCTTTGCGCAGACGGAGTTGCAACTGCCGGACTTCTTCGTCGATGAGTAGCTCCACTTTCGGTATTTCCTGTCGCCGTTTATTTAGCGACGTTTCCACGCCCGCCCGCAGATCGTCGATGTCGAAAAGCTGCACGTCTCCGCCGAGCGTGCCAAGCTCGGGGTCAATGTTGCGCGGCACGGACAGGTCGATGAGAACGAGGCGCCGTTTTTCGATATCCTGCTGACGTACGAGCACTTCTTCCGATTTCGTGGCGCAGATTACGAGGTCGGAATCTGCCAGCTGCTTGGCGAGGTGTGTCAGCGGAGCGGCCTCACATCCCATTCGCTCGGCCACAGAGCGCGCACGTGCAAGGTTCCGGTTGAGAATCGTGACACGACCGGCGTCAAAGGACCGGAGAATCTTGACGACCAAGGCTCCCATCTCGCCCGCACCAATCACAGTGACGCGTAGGTCTGTAAGCGGTCCGGCAATCCTCCGGGCCAGATCGATTGCCACGGATGCGATGCTGACCGGGTTGCGGTTGAGTGCGGTTTCCAAGCGGGCACGCTTTCCGACCCTCAGTGCCGTCCGAAACGACGCGGCAAGTGCGCCGCTTGCCGTGCCCGCTTTTTCCGCATCCTTGTAGGCTGCACCTACCTGGCCCAGAATCTGCGGCTCTCCCAACACCATCGAGTCGAGTCCTGCCGCTACTCGGCAGAGGTGACGCACCGCTGCCGGTCCTTCGTGTGCGTAGAAATACGATCTGACCGCGGGCAAATCCACGCCCGGCACCTCGGAAATGAGGTCCTCTACGACTGTGGTGGTATCAGCGTGCGGCACCTGCGATAGGTGAACGTAGAACTCGACGCGATTACAGGTGGACAGGAGCGCAAACCCGTCCAGCCGGTCTTCTCGCTTTGCCCGCGTGCGAACCTGCCCTGCTGCCGCCGGAGCGAAAGAGAGATGCTCCCGAATTTCTACGGGTGCCGCTCGATAGTTCAGGCCAAGGCATCCTACCCGCGGAAACATGGCCATAAGACGTGTTGCGTGCAAAAGTTAGGTTTGGAGCGTCCAAAGAAAACGCGCGCGGGCGACATTGCCGAGTCCACAGCCAAAGTTCGGCAATTTTACACATACGTGCCCGCTGGGCCAACGGCTGGATTCGACGGGAAGCGGTAGCTAACTTGCTTCAGGTGCAGTCTAAAGCAGGCGATGGCGACATTCTTTCCGAAGGGCGTCCGAAGAGGGAAGAAAGGGCGGATCCAGGTCGGCGTACATGGCGGGGCGGCCACCGTTGAGTGGCGCGAGATGCCGTCCCGAGGTACCATCGTACGCCCGCCTCCCGGCGGGCTGCAGTGCGAAGTGTGTCGACGCAAACCCGGCGACGTGGCGCCCTATGGGGGTGCGGGCGATCCACTCGAAAGTGACTGGTCGGGGGCGCACCTAGTCAAGAACGCGCGCTTAAAAGGTCTTCTGGGGTCGAGCTGGGAATGTCGCGAGTGCGTGCTCTTAAGCGAAGAGGGGTATGAGCGAGCGCTCCGGATGCGGTAGCCTACCGGTCGTTTGCCTCGTTCCAAAGATCAACGTATACATCGCGGGCTCGGCCGAATTCACTCAGGACGTGCTCTTTTTCGCGCTCCGAACGCCACCCCGGATGACTCTCGGCCATGGCAGTGAGCTTGTCAATCCAGCGCATGAAATAGTCCGCCGATTCTGCACTGCGTACGCCGCGGTTACCGATATTGACCCAGATCGGATTGGTGGTTGCCTGGACAAACCGGTCGTCGATCGGATGCACAGCACCGTCCGTATGGGCCTCGAGCGTAATCCACGAGCTCGTGGTGATCTCGATCTCGCGCTCGAAAACAAAGGCCGTCCCCGGTGTGCCGAGGCGAACTCGCTCGCCGTTGATGACCAGCTTCGCGTGATCCACCGGCACAGCGGACCGTATCGAGCCGCGTACAGTCACGGGACCTCCAGACTCTCCGAGATCGATAGTTGATCCGATCATTTGGCCGTTAACAGTCAGCTCAAGGAGCGGCCCGTTGGTCACGAAGAGCTTCCCCTCCCGAATGGCATCGAGCCAGCCGTCCCAGCTGAGGCCGCCTTCCATGTGGGCGTACGCCCGCATCTGCCCCACGATCGCCGTGCGATGGAGATCGCTGATCGAGTCTTCGCCTCCGACGGCCGGGATAGAGAAACCGCAGTTGAGCGCGTGATGCCAAACGAGATATGCGGCCCAGTTTGCGCCGGAGACGAGTTCATGGTAGTCGAGCATCCCGAGCGCCAGATCGACAGGGAAGGCCTTGGCGACGCCCAAATTGGTGTCGAGAGGATCGTCAGTACCCCAAAACGGATGGACGTACGCACCGAGTGCGCCCTGCTTCCGTGCCAGCGTAAACATCTGCGTGTTGCTGGGATACAGGCTCTCGATGGCGGTGCCTTCGTAGCCGGTCGTAAATGGCGAAATCAGATGCTCCGTCAAATTGATGAATGACACGTGGCCGTAAAACGGCGGGCGGTACTCTTCATTGAAAAACAGGACGTGATTCTCGTCCGTAAGCGGATGTGGTTCTCCGGTGAAGTACTGCCAGTCAAGGACGCGGTTATCCTTGTTGGCGATCAATTCGCCGATCACGTGCAAGTGCTCCGCCGCGGCCATGAAAACCAGATTTTCAGGTGTATTGCGGAGGTTTCCACCGTAGTTCATGTGCACGTGGTTACTGCCGGAGTACCAGTTGGCCCCCTGTAGATTGGTCATGCGCCGAAGGGCAAGCGTGGTGTCCATTGTTTCCCCGGCCTCGACAGGTGCGGTCAGAGCGGCGGGATAGTACTCGAAACCGTGCATGGCCTCTACGGTGACATCGCCGGAAGGCACCTCGAGTGTAAACGTGCCGCCTGTATGGAAGAAGTGCTCGGCCAGGCGGCCCTGCCTGTGGTAGGCATCACGAGGGACGTAGGTCTTTCCGTCAGAGGCTCTGTTGTAGATCCGCGCAGGAAGCGACTCGCCGGTTTCTACGTCGATAATGCGGACGGTAAGTGTACCCGTGGGCACCTTCCAGTCAAGCGATTCGATAGTGACTTCCCGATCCCTGCCGCCATAGGTTTCAAGAAGCCGCAGCTGTGGCAAGCCGTCGCGATTGGACACGTACGCGATAGTTTCTCCGTCGGGCGAAAACCGGGGGTGGAAGTCGTCATGATCACCAAACGACATGCGATAGGGCTCGCCGCCGCCGGTCGGCAGAACGAAAAGACCGTTGAACTGCCCGCCCAAATGGGAACTGTATACAAACCGCTTCCCGTCGGGCGACACGCTCGGCCGCGTGCGGTACAGCGTCTCTTCCCGGTGGATGAGCGAGGCACGCTCCATAGCGTTCGGTGCCACCGGAAGACGCCACACGCCGCCCGATCCGAGCGGAATCCCACGGTTCGATACGACAAGCAGCGTGTCGCCGGATGGCAACCATGCAGGCTGGATGTGCAGGTCGGTGTCTCCGAAATACAACCTGGAACGCCCAAAAGAGTGGTCATCAGTTACCTGGAGCGTCTCACCGCTTTCCATTTCCCTTACGAAGATGTTGAAGTAGCCGTTTGGGCTTGTGGAAACGAATGCCAACTGTTGCCCATCCGGAGACCAGGCAGGGTCGAGATTCAAAAAGTCTCCTTCGGTAAGCGGCGTGCTTTGTCCGGTGTCGAGGTCGAGGAGCCGCAGATTGATCGAGCTGCCGTTGTCTGATGTGTAGGCGATGTATCTGCCATCCGGCGACCATTCGGGCGACGAGAGATACTCCGGTTCGTGTACGAGCTCACTCGCTTTCGTTTCGCCAGGCCGGATCTTCCATATCGTTCCCTGCATCGAGAACGCCAAGTGCTGACCATCAGGCGACCACGATGGCCACCACGGCGTGGCGGTTCCTGGCGGTGGCAGATAAAAGTTGTACATGTAATTCCCGCCCGTCCGCGCATTTGTGTAGCGCGGTGC
>JAAXGO010000069.1 GCA_012267425.1 Rhodothermales bacterium | reverse complement strand
TTTTACGGTGGGAGCGGCGCTGGATATTTTCGGGGGCACGGGGCTGTGTTACGAGGATATGTTGGCATACCGAGGGGAGGGCGAGGCCGAGGACAACCGTCCCAACTTGTAGAGCTTGACGGCGACGTCCGTGCGTCTCTACTCCGCCAGTGCATTCATATACGCCGACACGGATCAATCAGGGATCAACTCAATGTTGAGCCGACATCCTACAGCCTCAGCGTATCTTCTCAGTGTTTCAACTTTGGGAGAGTGCTCGCTGTTGGCAGACTCTAAGCGGGTAATCGCCGTCGCCTTCGTGCCCATCTTCTCAGCTACCTGCTCTTGAGTCAGGCCAGCGCGTTTTCGCGCTTCAAGCATCTTGCGCAGCAATTCAAATTCGGGCGCTGCTTCATCATACTTTTCTTTGTATCCGGGCTGCGACCGCATTTTTGCGATCAATTCTTTGTGCGTCATCATCTTAATTCCTCCTAATTTTGAGAAGCCCTGAGTTCTGACAGTCGTTTTCTCGCGGTTTCAAGCTCTTTCTTAGGTGTCTTTTGAGACTTCTTCACAAAGCTGTGAAGCATCACAATTTTTCTGTTGACACCTGTGCTAGTTTGGCGCTTTGAGCTTGTGGATGAAGCAGGCAAAGTAATGGTGCAGAAAAACACGCGACCGATACCCTCTTTGGCTTTCAGCCTGAGTACAAACAAACCGTCGCCTAGCGCTCGCGTGTGTGGCATCCCAAGATTGGGGCCGAATTCTTCCATCATTGAAGTTAGGTGGTCATATCGCACCTGAAGCCCTTGCGGGAAGCGCAAGAGGGCTTGTTGCACCCTTTCGTCGTGGTATGCAATCTCCCATTCCATTATAGCAGCATAACAAACTTGTTATATTGCGTCAAGATGGTACGTCCGATGCGGTGAATATCGCCGCACTTCGCCAATCTACACCGCCACCCTCGTCTCCGTATCCCCCGCTGCCAGCGCATTCATATACGCCAGCGTCATATCGCGGGTGCGGTATGTTCCGAAGGCGGCTTCGTCTTCGCGGCGGACGATGGGGAAGGTGTCGAGGACGTATTCGGCGTCGTCCCGCGACAGGCCGTAGAGGTGGAAGTAGAGCGCGTCGAGGCGGGCGCGGAGGTGGCGGCGTTCCTCGTCGTCCCAGATGAAGGGCTGGCCATCGTAGCCGAGGTCGCGGGCGAAAGGGGCCATGTCGTGGGCGGTGTACGTGAGGCGGAGTACGTGATCGCGGACGAGATCGCGGGCGGGCGTCTCGCCGAAGGAGCGGTCGTAGTCTGTCGGGGCGATGACGGGGAGTTGTTCGACGATGTACCACATGAGGTGGGTCGCCTGAACCTTCTGACGCGCAACGTAATCAAAACAGAAGCTGTTGAGATTAGCCAACAGGCAGGCTGCACTCTCGCCGTTGAAGTCGCATTTGGCCGGAATGAGGACTGGCAATGTGTGCCCGCATCCAACTTGCGGAACGATAGCGGCGATCATGGTGCGGACATTGGTCGATGCCGTAATATCTTTGAACGCCAAGAGCCATGGCAAATTCTGGACAACATCACTCTCTCGCTGACTGACCCAATACCGAGGACGAGGAGAGAAAGCCGGATCGAGGTATTCTTCGTCAAGGGTTCTGTCCGGCTGCCCTGGTCGGAATAAGTTGCCTTCTCGGTTGGTGATGCTGGCGGCACGATGGTTGAGAGCCTGCACCATCTTTCCTTCATACAGCGGTAAATACAGTTCCTCGCCCTTCTTCCAGCGGTTGCCCTCGACCGGATAGAAACCTTCTGCATTGAGTTGTTCCGCCGTCCTAAAAAGATGGGAGTCATTGGCCATGTGAAACATCGTCGCGTACTTCACCGGCCACACGCGGCGCTCCTCTCCCCCGGAGCGATCCACTAACACCGGATGCCGCTCGTAGATGCGGCGCGTGATCTCGGCATCCCGCCGACTGCGAAAGACAGGTGCCGTGCCGGTATTCGGATTCACGCGGGCGAAGTCGTCCGGCGTCAATGGAAAACAGCGGTCCGCGTCATGGACCGTTTTCGTATCGTGTAAGAAGAAAGCGCATTCGGTCTGGTCGAATCGTCGCTCCTCGCCGCCAAAGATGAGGGCGCAGAATTTGAACGAAGCGTGAATGTCCTTGAAGAAAATTTTCTTGTTCTCAAAATCGAATAGGCCGCCCACTCGTCCGCTAGTCGAAACCGACTGGAAGAAACGGGCCGCCGTCTTGTCGGCGTAAATGCCCGATGGTGTCAGCAAGCCGACAAAGCCATTCGGCTTAATCAGACTCATGGACCGCTCGACAAACAGCGAATACAAATTGATGTCACCGCCGCTGAGCAACGGATAATCGCCACCAGAACGCACCACTTGACTCAGGCTCTCGGCCTGCGCTTTGGCTGCGTCAAACTCAGCCGCAAGAGACGCGCCCTGATCGCGCCGCCGCTGAATGCCCTTTCGCCGCGCCGCTGCGGTCGGTGCCAACGCGAGTTCTCGGTCACGAGTGGCAAACCACTCGACCTCTTGCAACTTGATCCGATCCCACGGCGGATTGCCAATAACCGCGTCAAAGCCACCTTGCGGACGGCTCTCCTGCCACCGATGCCACACCCCTGGAAAGGCCACCTCCCAATGCAAGAAGCCCTCGCGGTTAGCAATGGTTCGCGCCGCACGCCACAACTCGGCAAACCGCGTGTCGTCGGAGTCCGGCCCCCGCGCCAACAGCTCGTACGCCGTCGCCGTATGCTGGCCGAGCGTCGCCACCAACGGCCCCGCAAATTCATCGCGTTCTTTCTTCTTCATGCCAGCCGTCCGCCAACGCCAACCGCACAAAAAGTCGAGCAAGCCGCGCAGATCGGCAGTCGTCTCCTCCACCCCGTCGAACAGCGCCGCCGACTCCTGCACCTCCGCAACATCCGCGTCGGACATCTCCTCAATGCGCTGCATCCCGTCGGTGGCCAGCTCTGCCCCAGCAATGGCGCTACTGGCAAACATCCCACCGAGCCGGTGCAACTCGTCCGTAGCGTCCCGCACCCGCAGACCAACCAACGAGTCGCCGCAACGCAGATGGTGATCGAGAAAAGACAGCGGCGCGCCCACCGTAAAACTGTGCAGCCACAGCGACACCTTGGCCAACTCGACCGTCAGCCGATTCTTATCCACCCCGTAAATGCAGCGCTTGAGCACCATGCGGCGAATAATGGCTTGGTCGGTAAGCTGCGCCTCGTCCAAGACCCATTTCGATTCTTTGGCCCGTTTGCGAATGTCCTCCCGAATCGCCGCCACGCGCCCCACCAGCGGCGACGCGTACTCACCGTCCAACCACTCTGGAACCGAGGGGACGCGCTCGATTAACTCGGCGATGTAGTCCGACAAAAAATCCACGGCGGTGACGAGGAAATGCCCACTGCCCATCGCCGGATCCAAAACTTTGACGTCTAGTACAGCCTCTGCCGGATCAAGCTGCTCAAGTTCTTCCCGCCGTTCCTGCTTGGATCGACGTTCGCTTTTAAGTTCAGCGGCCTTGTCCTCAAAGGCTTGTAGCCGCTCTTCGGCCAGTGGCTTCAAGGTCCGCTCGACGATCAGATCGACGAGTTCCTGAGAGGTATAAAAACTGCCGCTGTCCTTGCGAGCATACGGATTGGGACGAATGGAAATGTTGCCATCGTCATCGCGCACTGGCTCGCGCTCCAGTAGCCGCTCGTAGATCGAGCCAAGCTGCTGCACAGACATGTCGCGGTAATTGACGAAACGCCGCACGCCCTGCGCATCCTCGGCGTGGCTCAGATCGTAGATGATGGGCGCAATTTCTTCATCGGCCAGACGGACCGTTTCCAACAATGGCGCAGCTTCCACCGCAAACAGCCCGCCATTGTACGGCGGCAAACCAATAGACTCGTCGCCCTTGTCGATGAGCTTGAACAACGTCGTCAGGTGATCGTAATAATTGGTAGCAATCGCCGAGTACGTATCGTCAGCCGCCATCCTGTGCGCAATGTCGTCGCGGACGGGCTTGCGCAAACCATAGTCGTCGTACCGCGTGTCGTTGACCGGCAGTAGCCCCCGGTCCTCGGCATAGAGCACAAACAGCAGCCGATAGAGAAAGATCAGCGCCGCATCCCGGCTCTCGACGAGGCTTTCCTCCGACTTCTGCACAAGCGCATTGACGAGATTGGGAAACACCCGCTCAAACACCACCCCCGAAAGATCCTGCGCGACCTGTTCCTCATAGCGACGACCCTCAGCCAGCGCCTCTTCAAGGAACGTAGTCGTGGCCCCGTCCCGCAGCGTGAAAGACTCGCGACGGAACAATAGATGAAAAACCCGAAGGTCGTCTTCCTTGCCGGGCTGGAGCAGTTCTGCCAGATCGGCTTCAAAGTAGCCGCTAGCACGCGGTCGAGCGCGGTAGTCGTACAGCCGCCATACACTGCCATTACTCAGAATGCCCCAGCGAATGCGCCCCTCCGACTCGATCTCAGCCGTCGCCAAATATCGGAGAATCTGACCGTGCGGCGTCCCACGCTGCGCCCGATCGTTCCGGTCTCGGCTGTCGAGCGCAAGCCCAAAGCGCTTACTCTCTTCAACTACCGTCGCGTACTGGAAGGGATTCCCGGCCCGCGCCTTGGATTCGGCGTCAGCGAAAAGCAAGTGATCGGGAATGTCCTCATGGCCAGCGGCGCTTGGCTGAGGTACGTACTCGGTCCATCCCAATAGCTCCAGAACCGGACGAATCAACTCTTCCTCCGTGCGAGCTTCGTTGGGATTTCGGGCACGGCTGAGGGCGTCGT
>JAAXGO010000068.1:2514-2893 GCA_012267425.1 Rhodothermales bacterium | reverse complement strand
CCTTAGATCCTTCCGCCCCCCCCCCTTTTTTTCCAAGGCTCCAACTCGACAGTAAAGCTGTCGCAGCTGACAACGGTGAGCAGCAACGCCAAGAGCGGGAAGACACGGAGCATGGTGTGAAGCCGCAGTATACAGTCTCGGTGAACGATGTTGCCTACGATACCACAGAGCTGCAACGTATGCAATGCGCCCGGAGACGCGGTTCCAGTGTTTACGGGCACACCTTCTACACCCTGTCTCGGTCGCGCGCACTGGGCCACGTAGCACCGAGGACGAGTGCGGCCTTTCGGCGCTTTGCCACCTACCACCAGCGCGAAATCGGTTTGCGTCGGAGAACACCGCAGCCGTTGTTTTTCGGTATTCGACAGGCACTTGTTCG